>CADAPX010000059.1 GCA_902789925.1 Oscillospiraceae bacterium
AGGCTTGCGGACAGTTTGGAAATTGTTTTTAAAATTTCAGGCGGGCTTGTTGTGGTTGCGCTTCAGGATGGGCAGGACATTTTGTTTTCTCAAGATTATGCGTGCGCTGACCACGACATCTCAATTGAAGAATTGACGCCGAGGATGTTTTCATTTAACAACCCATATGGAGCCTGCAAATCGTGTTTAGGTATTGGGACATTCACTAAAATAGATCCAAAATTAATCATTCCAAACGAAGATTTATCAATCCAAGAAGGAGCAATCAAAGCGCCAGGTTGGGCGTATGGTGAAAAAAATAGTGTTGCAACGATG
Source organism: Oscillospiraceae bacterium (assembly GCA_902789925.1). Classification (GTDB taxonomy): domain Bacteria; phylum Bacillota; class Clostridia; order Oscillospirales; family Ruminococcaceae; genus RUG12519. The sequence goes on from CADAPX010000059.1 coordinate 316, forward strand.
TATTATGATGCTTTGGCGAAAGAATATGACTTTTCTCTGGATTCTCCATATCGCAAACTTTCGAAAAAAGTCAAAAAAATCCTGCTATATGGAACAAATGGCAAGCGAATCAAAATATCTCGAAACACTAAATACACAAGCGGAACCTATGAGGTCGCTTTTGAGGGAATTGTCAACAATTTGGAGAGGAGATTTAAAGAAAGCAAGAGCGAGTGGACTAAAAACGAAATTTCTGACTATATGAACGAGGTCGTTTGCCCGGAATGCGGTGGAGCCAGGCTGAATCCGGTTATTTTAAATGTCACGGTTGGGGAAAAAAACATCAGCGAGTTAACAAATTTGAGCGTTAAGGATTCGATTGATTTTTTGGAAAATTTGAAGCTGAATCAAAGAGAAATTAAAATATCTGACCTAATTTTGAAAGAAATCAAAAGCAGACTTAAATTTTTGCAGTCGGTTGGGCTGGAATATTTGACACTTTCGCGTTCATCGGGGACGCTTTCAGGAGGGGAGAGCCAGCGAATTCGGCTTGCAACTCAAATTGGCTCTTCATTAATCGGCGTTTTGTATATTTTGGACGAGCCCTCAATTGGCCTTCATCAAAAAGACAATGATAAATTAATCAAAACATTAAAAAAACTTCGAGATATTGGAAATACTTTGATTGTTGTTGAACATGATGAAGACACAATTCGTGCTGCTGATTGGGTCGTTGACATAGGTCCTGGGCCTGGAGTTCATGGCGGAGAGGTTGTTTTTAATGGATTGGTTAGCGATATCCAAAAGTGTGAAAATTCTTTAACTGGCCAGTATTTATCCGGTAAAAAGCGCGTTGAAATTCCCAAAAGTCGAAGAAAAGGAAATGGAAAATTTTTAGAATTTGGCGGATGCTGTGAAAATAATCTAAAAAACATCAATGTTAGGATAAATTTAGGAACGTTCACCTGCGTCACGGGGGTTTCCGGCTCGGGCAAAAGTTCGCTTGTTAATCAAATAATTCATCGGCATTTGGCTGCAAAATTAAATCGAGCGAGAATCAGGGCGGGCGAATTTAAAACTGCAAAAGGGCTTGAAAATTTAGACAAGGTCATTGGCATTGATCAAAGCCCGATCGGAAGAACGCCGCGTTCGAATCCAGGGACATACACATCGATTTTTAATGACGTTAGGGAGCTTTTTTCAAACACAAATGATGCTAAAATGCGTGGATATGGAGCTGGAAGGTTTAGTTTTAATGTTAAAGGCGGCAGGTGTGAAAACTGTCAGGGCGATGGAATTGTCAAAATAGAGATGCACTTTTTGCCGGATATATATATACCGTGTGAAGTTTGTTCGGGCAAGCGATATAATAGAGAGACTTTGCAAATAAAATATAAAGACAAGAATATATATGACATATTGGATATGACGGTTGAAGAGGCTATGTTGTTTTTTGAAAACCATCCTAAAATAAAAAGAAAACTCAAGACGCTTTTTGACGTTGGGCTGGGGTATATTAAGCTTGGGCAGCCTGCAACAACTCTTTCAGGGGGGGAGGCTCAGCGGGTTAAGCTTGCGACTGAGCTTTCAAAAAGGTCAACTGGCAGGACGATATATATTTTGGACGAGCCAACAACCGGGCTTCACACGGACGATGTTAATAAATTGATTTGTGTTTTGCAAAAATTGGTTGACCTTGGAAACACAGTTCTTCTGATTGAACACAATCTTGATGTCATAAAAACTGCGGATTTTGTTATAGATCTTGGCCCGGATGGCGGGGACAAGGGCGGAGAGGTTGTTGGAGTTGGAACGCCGGAACAAATTGCTGAAAATGAAAATTCACACACTGGCAGATATTTAAAGAAAATTCTAGAAGATTCACATTAAATCGATTGAGACGCCTTTATAGTAATGTTTTAATATTTCTTCGCATGTTTTTCCGCCAGATGCCAGTTGGTTTGCGCCGCATTGGCTCATTCCAACGCCGTGTCCGTTTCCTTTGCAGGTGAATATGAAATTGTTGTTTTCAACCGAAGCGTCGAAGCTTGCGGACGGCAAATTTAGCGCGGATCTGATTTGAGCTCCGGAGAGTTCGACGCCAAAAATTTGTGCAGATTTAACATATTGCGCAGGGGTTTTTGAGATGATTTTTATTGAATTTTGCCTATTTTTTGGCATGGTCGCGTTTGGGTGTTTTTGTTTGATTTTTTTGAAAGATTCGTCTATGTTTTTTGAAATTTTTGTTTGAAAATTTTTTAAGCTTGATTCAAATTGGCTGTCTGCTTCAACCAGATATGGAACTTCGCTTCCCCAAACGTTTGCGCTGCTTTCGGTTTTTCCGGCCGACATGGAGTGGAAAGCGGCTTTTATTGGCAAATTTTCATATGTTATTATTTTATTTGCGACGCTTCGAGCTGCGTTTTTTAAAATGTTTTCATATTTTTCAAAATTATCCTGATATTTTTGACGTCTTTGTTGTTTTGTTAGATATGCTTGAAAAATTGATGGGTCTGCGGGATATGGACCACTTGGGCCGTATCTGTTTATGGCATATGTGTGGGCAGCGATGATTTGGGCTTTGATTGCTTCGGGGTGGTATGTTGGAGAGATTTCTGCTGCTGCGACTCCGATTAAATATTCTTCCAAAGTTTCGTCTATTATTTCGTCATTTATTTTTATTTTGACTGGCATTTTCAACATATTTTCGTCAATTTCAGCTGAAATTTTTGTTTCATTTGGCAAAAAATTTAATTCTTGATTTTTATTTTTTGATGCAAGTCCAAGTGTGGGAATTAATGCTAAAAAAATCGATATTATTAAAATTTTATTTATTTTCATATATAAATTCAAAGCCTTTCTAATAAATTCGACTTTTGGTAAGCATATATATTTCTGATATGAATATTGTTTATTATACATAGTTGTTTTTTTTCATCAGTTTGAAAACCCGAAAAATCCTCTTTATTCTATCTTTCTTGACTTTTAGAAATTAGTGGTGTATAATTAAAAAGTATGTAATCTGGAATATGTTTTAAGACAAACTGTAATATATTAAAGATCGAGGTGGTATGGAGAATGCTAAATGAAGTGCCAAACTATGGGGCGCGAAAGAAGGAAGCCATAGATATTTTGTGCAAAGAATTTAAGAAAAATAATCACATAGAATCCGAGCTATATTCAACTCTAGACGTCAAAAGAGGCCTGAGAAATGCTGATGGAACGGGAGTTTTGGCGGGCCTGACTTTGATATGCAACGTTCATGGATATGTTATTGATGATGGTGAGAAAAAACCTGAAGAAGGCAAATTAATTTATAGAGGATATAATATTAATGACATAATTAATGATTGCATAGACACAGGCAGGTTTGGATTTGAAGAGGTGATATATTTACTACTGTTTGGAGAATTGCCCAAAAGTGAAGAAATAAACTATTTTAAATCCGTCCTAGCAATGTATCGTGCTTTGCCGGAGGGGTTTGTTGAGGATGTCATTTTAAAGCGCCCTTCGCGAAACATAATGAACAAGATGCAGTCTTCGCTTCTTTCATTATATACCTATGACGAATATGCTGATGTTATCACCATTGAGCAGGAACTCAGGAGAGCAATTGAAATAACAGCCAGGCTTTCAAACATAATGATTTGCGCATATCATGCAAAATGTAAAGCGTTTGACAAAGAGAGTTTGGTGATTCATTCGATAAATCCAGAAGAAAGTATTGCCCAGAGTATACTTTCAACCTTAAGAATTGACAGAAAGTATACTTTACAAGAGGCGCACCTTCTAGACGTTATGTTGATGCTTCACGCGGAACACGGAGGCGGAAATAATTCAACATTCACATGTCGCTGTTTGACATCAACCGGAACGGACGCATATTCGGCGTATGCGGGGGCGATTGGGTCTTTAAAAGGGCCAAAACATGGTGGCGCAAACAGCAAGGTTATGGTCATGCTTCGAGACATTCAAGAGGGAGTTCATGACTGGGAGGATTTGGATGAAATTCGCTCATATCTTTGCAAAATAATAGAAAAAAAGGCGGGGGATGGCTCGGGGCTGATATATGGCATGGGCCACGCAGTATATACAAAATCCGATCCCAGGGCGGTTATACTTAAAAAATGCGCTATGGATTTGGCCGAGGGGACGGAATATGAAGCCCAGTTTAAATTAATTGACAAGATTGAAAAATTATCGCCTGAAGTTTTTGCTCAAAAGAAGAATGGTTCTAAGGTGATATCGGCAAATGTTGATATGTATTCTGGCTTGGTGTATAGGATGCTTGGAATTCCGCCAGAGCTATACACGCCTCTTTTTGCAACTGCGCGGATTGCGGGATGGTCGGCTCACAGGATGGAGGAGCTTTTAACTGGCGGCAGGATAATTCGACCTGCATACAAATCAATAAAAAGAGCTTTGAAATATAAACCACTAAATGAAAGATAATTTTTGCTAAGAGGTGTTGAAAGTGAAAAAAACGTTTAAAATTTCATTGTTTTCAAATTTTATCATTTGCCTTGTGTTCACTGTGGGGTTAATTGCGATCCGAACATATCAAATCTTGAATTTTATGGACCTTCGGACCGGGTTTTATAAAGGGCCGGACTATTTAAATTATTGCTTCTTTGGCGGAATTTGTCTTTTGGCTTTGGTTTTGGCTTTTTCATCATACTTTGCTGATGGGATTGATGTGTGTGTGCCCATCAGCAACAAGATTCTTGGCTTCGGGTCGATTGTTTTCGCGGTTTTTTCTGTTATATATTTGGTTATTTTTGCAATGCGCGACAACAGCACCAGCGGTTATGAATCAACTAATTCGGAGGTTCCGACGCTTTTGCTTATTGGGAACATTGTTTTGATCGTTGGATTTTTGTATTTTGCCTATAAGTTTAGGGGAAGTGGTGAGAGCCCGGCGGATATTTTGCTGCTTTTGCCCGCGGCTTGGGTGATTCTTCGGTTTGTTGGAATGCTTTTAAACCATATGGCGATGTTTTCAACTCAAGAGAATGTTTTGAATGTTTTAAAGACTTGTTCGATATGTGTGTTTTTATTCTATATGGGCAGGTTTTTAGCTGGTTTTTCATCCAGAGTCGCAAACGTCAAAATGCTTTTTTCGGGATGTTTGTCAGCATGTTTGATATTTTGCAGTGCGCTGCCAAGATATATATTTTCTTTCAGCCGCGGGTTTAGTCGAAAATATTATCTGAATGTTTCTGATCTTGTGACGTTGGACTTTGTTTTGGCGATTTTTGTTGTTATATTTTTCGTTTTTTATTTTGCTAAACTGAAAAAAAGCGATTAATTTTTGATTTTATATTCTCTTTAACATAAATTTTATGAATATTTTGGAATGGCTGGCATAAAATGGCATTGATTTAACTAAACTAGAGGTGGTTTTATGCTATCCAAAAAGCTGTTGTGTTTTGTTGTAATTTTTGTGTTTTTGTTGTCAATTCATGGTTTGGTTCAAGCGGAAGGTCAAAATGTTGAAAATTTGCCTGCCAAGTCATATATTTTAGTTGAGGCCAACACTGGCAAGGTTTTGGCGGAAAAAAACGCTGATGAAAAGATGCCTCCTGCTTCAATAACAAAGATAATGACGATGCTTTTGCTTGCGGAGAAACTCGATTCGGGGGAGATTGCTCTTGATGATATGGTCACAACCAGTAAACATGCTAATTCTATGGGCGGGTCGCAGGTTTGGTTGGACGTTGGAGAGCAGATGTCGGTTGAAGATTTGCTCAAGGCGACGGCGATAAATTCCGCAAATGACGCAGCTGTTGCCATTTCTGAACACATCGCCGGCAGCGAAGAGCAGTTTGTTGAGCTGATGAATCAAAAAGCCGCTGAGTTAGGTATGACTGGGAGTAATTTTTGCAACGCTTCTGGGCTGGACGCAGATGGGCATTTATCAACAGCAAGAGATATTGCCATAATGGGACGAGAATTAATTAAACACCCATTAATTATTAAATATACTTCCAAATATATGGATGATTTAAGAAATGGTAAGACTGAGTTAGTCAACACTAACAAAATGGTTAGATTTTATGAGGGGTGCAACGGTTTAAAAACTGGGACGACGGACTTGGCTGGGTCGTGTCTTTGCGCGACTGCAACAAGAAATGATATGACGCTTATTGCGGTTTCTATGGGCTCTGAAACTTCAAAAGATCGCTTCGATTCGTGCAGGTCATTGCTTGATTATGGATTTTCTGGTTGGGAATTGCTAAGCCCTAATTTGGACGAAATGGACGCTGGATCGATAGAAGTTGTCAATGGGAAAAAGGATTCGGTTGCGCTGAGGGTTGATGGGGCTGGGCCGATGTTGGTCCCAAAAAACAGCTCTAAAAAAGTCGAAAAAAAAGTGGAGATTGAAAGCTCGGTTGAGGCGCCTGTTCAAGAGGGAAAGTGCTGCGGGCGAATCGTGTATTTATTAGGTGGTGAGGAAATATCTTCATACGATATAGTGGCCGATGATGGCGTTGGGAAAGTTGATTTTGTTTTCCTTTTAACATCAATGATCAATAATTTTTTTAACGGAAAGGCCATCTAGTTTCTAAAATTTATGTTGGTTTGTTAGTTATATTTGTCCCAATGAAGCTTTTTTGGTGAAGATGAGTGTTTTCCAGTTTAATACTCTCTGTCTATTTTAGACTGTCCTCAAAAACACATTCTAAAAATAAGCGATCAAACAAACTAAAACGCCGCCGGCTCACCATCAACTGCGCAGGTCAAACCCAATTAAAATGCCAAGTTTTTCAAAATATCCATAACAAGTGGTAGGTAAACGCTTTGAATGGGGCCTTTCTTGAAGGCGCCAACCTGCCGCTCGTTAAGGAAATTTTCAAAAGGACTTGGAGGCTCGGGAGGATTTAATATTACAGTTAGCTAGGAGTTGGCAGCGGTTTTTTCTTTTTGCATTGTCTTTTAAAACGCGATCAAGGATATTTTAAATTGTTTAAAATTTTAGACAAAGAGTCTGATAT
>CADAPX010000060.1 GCA_902789925.1 Oscillospiraceae bacterium
CTTCGGCGGCGGCGTTGGCGGCTTCGGCGGCGGCTTCGGCGGCGGCGTTGGCGGCGTTGGCGTTGGCGTTGGCGTTGGCGGCTTCGGCGGCGGCGTTGGCGGCTTCGGCGGCGGCTTCGGCGGCGGCGTTGGCGTCGTTGGCGTTGGCGTTGGCGGCTTCGGCGGCGGCGTTGGCGGCGGCGTTGGCGGCTTCGGCGGCGGCGGCGTTGGCTTTGGCGGCGGCGTTTTCGGCGGCTTCGGCGGCGGCGGCGTAGGCTTTGTCGGCGGCGTTTTCGGTGGCGGCGTTTTCGGCGGCTTTGGCGGCGATGTCGACGGAGGCGGCGGCGGCGTTTAGCATTCCATTAATGCCTGCAATTACGTAAGTTTCTTTCGAAACGCCTCCAACTGCGACGTTAACCTTTGCAATCCCTGGTGCCATCACATTTCCCTGCAAATCCAATACCTCAGTAGCACCTATATCACTATCAAAAACAGTCTGGGACTCAACATTATAGCTAACAGTTGCGCCCTCTGGCTGGATATTGTTAATGTGGTCGTTCACATCAAACTGTCCCTCATCTCCTAACTCACTGATTTTATCAATGTCAAAATCAGTGACAGTTCCTGTTTCTGTTCCTGTTCCCGTTCCTGGTTCTGTTCCCGTCCCTGGTTCAGTTCCCGTTCCTGGTTCAGTTCCCGTTCCTGGTTCAGTTCCCGTCCCTGGTTCAGTTCCCGTCCCTGGTTCAGTTCCCGTTCCTGGTTCTGTTCCCGTTCCTGGTTCTGTTCCCGTTCCTGGTTCTGTTCCCGTTCCTGGTTCTGTTCCCGTTCCTGGTTCAGTTCCCGTCCCTGGTTCTGTTCCCGTCCCTGGTTCAGTTCCCGTTCCTGGTTCTGTTCCCGTCCCTGGTTCTGTTCCCGTTCCTGGTTCTGTTCCTGTGTTACTACTAGCTGGATTGTCCACTGTAACCACACAAGTGGCTGTTTTATCGCCAGCCGTTGCTGTGATCGTCGCTTCGCCAGCTTCATACGCTGTGAGTCTTCCAGATGAGCTAACAATTGCAACACTCATATCACTGCTTGACCACGTAACATCTTTATAACTTGCATTCGAAGATGAAACTTCGGCCGTGAGTTGAACTGTATTTCCTTTATTAATGACATCAGGAGCATCTATAATAGCTATTTTGCTTACTTTAATTTTTTCAGTCGTGCTGCTGCTTGAGCCGTTGGATGCGGCGGATTTCACATCGTTAGACGCTTTCTTCAAAAGCTGAATTTGATTTTGAACACTTAAAATCTGTTCTTTTAATTCTTTGTTAGTCGGATCTTTTTTGAATTGCTCCTCAAGTATAACTTCGTTAATTTCGAATGACCTTAACGCAGCTTCAATCACGTCGGCATCATCAATCGGCTCTCCTTTTTCTATTTTGTCCAAAAGAGGCTTATAAGCTTCAAGAGCTTTTCTGACTTTAGAAATGACATAGGAAGAATTTGATTGTGCGGAGCTTTCTCCTTCTGGAGAGCCTCCAACGAGTTCGGGATATTCTGTAAAAATTTCATCTACGTTAATATCAAGTTCTTGAAACTCCTTGAGTTGTTTTTTGATATTTGACAAAAAATAACTTACAACTGAGGGAGCATCTGCCACAACATATTTATCCTTACCAGTTTTTTTATCCGTAACGCATATAATTCCCGGTTTGCTCACTCGGCCATCGCTGCCTACCGCCTCGCCATCTCCACCAACTGAAAAGGCGATAGAATTCTTGACTTCATATTTACTCGTGTCAATTTTTTGACCAACTTTCATTTTCATTATTGCCGGATTCAACTTGATCTCTGGCGCTTTCATAACGCCCGTCTTCCCCGTCCCAGCAAAAACATTCATTGGTAGACTCGCCAAAGGTTGAGCTCCCAACGCAAGAGCAAGGGCGATTGACACTAGTTTCTTTTTCACTTTGAATTTGTTAGACATATTTCTTACCTCCATAAATTTAATAAAATATTAATATACTTAAAATTAATTTTATTTTTTATAACCGCTTCCATAAATATTTGTTAGGCTGGAGTTTTTTAACAAACCCCCTAAAACTATAAAGGAAACGACAAAACAGCGCTCCAGAGGGCAAAAAATCCCAATGAAGCGCTCTTTTAGCGCAACCAAAACAAGGCCGCCTTCCAACAAAGCAAAACAGCCAACATATCCATACAAAAGGGAAAAACCATAGCATGGCTCGGCTCGGCTCGGCTCGGCTCGGCTCGGCTCGGCTAACGAATTTTAGCAAATCTTCCATAAGCTTGTCAACCCCTTTTGATAAAAAAACCACAATTTATTTTCATAAAATTCATTAACAAACTTTCCAACCACGCGGATCCCATTATACAACAGTTCGACAAAAAAGTCAAGCGTTTTTTAAGATTTTTTTGGTTATATTTGTCCCCTCCTCCTCTTCGTTAAAAAAATCCGACTCTTTATCCAAAAAACCCAGTATATTAAGCAATCCTCGATCACGTCCCAAAAACAATGCAAAAGCCAATCAAAGCGCCCTTAACAAGCCAAGGTCAAAAGGCGTGACAACGCCCTCGAGGACGCCAAACTACCACTTGTCACAGACGCTTTCAAAAGAACCGTGCTTGAGAAAGGTTTAATATTACAGTTAGTTATAAGCGGGCGGCTCAAGGACATTAGCCTACCACTTGTCACGGACGCTTTCAAAGGGACTTGCGCTTGAGCGAGGTTGAATTGCACGGGTCGTTGTGAGCGGGCGGCGCTTTGATTGGCTTTTGCATTGTTTTTTGGTGGCGCCGTTGAGGATTGATTAACATACTGGGTTTTTAGTTAAAGAGCCCGATATTTTAAGCAAGGAGCGATTGAGGGGACAAATCTAACCCAAATCCTCAAAAAAATCCAGCCAGCCCAAAAATCGAGCTGACTGATCGCAAATCGTTAATTTTAATTAATTTGTTGGAACTGTGGATAATTCAACATTTAAGTTAAAGAAAGGCAACAAACTCATATCCTCTATTTCCGTCTCTTCACAGCAACCAGGAATATATGAAACTTTATAGATATGTTTTCCATCCTTATCCCAACTGAAAACCGAACAATCCGCTCTCAAAGTGCTCTTAGAATCATTTACCAAAAATTTTCTCTTCGCTAGAAGGTCTATACTTCTATCAACATTTCTAATTGCGTAAAACTTATGGTCATCTAAATTCACACCTTTTACATCAACTAAAAGATCCTTAGCTTCGTATTTTGTCCTTACATTTTTATATTCATTTCCTTTCGGGTTGACTTCGTTATATAAAACAATGCCATCACTACGCAAATACATCACCTTTCCACCTTTGCCAACAATTTTAAGGTATATAAAGAATTTTTCGCTATCTTCTTTTTTGGATATATTCAATAACACGCGAGAAACTTTACCGTTTGCTGCAAAGCTCGTGGTGTAAACCACGCCATCACTTTTTCCATCAGTATCTTCAGTCCATTTCGCATCTTTATTCAAATCACTAATGTTTAAATATGATTTAGGGGATTTAAAGTGTGATATTTTCGATATGGCGCAACTGTTATCTTTTGGAGTTATTTCAATTTCACATTTGTCTTTAAAAAACCACTTAAATTTATCACTCACATTTTCCAAATCTTTATCTTTCAGGACATTGAAAATTGAACGACCCGCATGTTCCGACTCATTATTTAACCGAGCCACAACATCAATATCTTTCGCTGCATCTCCTTCAGGATCTTTTTCAGGGACTACTTGATGGCTTTGTTCAGTTATACTTGCTCGACAGTCACCTGCCAGGTTTAATTGATATTTGTTGTTAACCATATTCAAAAACTCAGCAGGCGCAGACTTCGCATTAATAACCTTAACATAAACATTTTTGTCTTGGCCAACCTCATGATCAGCAAATGCAAAAACAATCTTGTCTAAATTTTGGCTTAAAATATCTGCATCCTGAGCATTCACAAGATCAAGTCCAAGCGCTTTCAAAACATTTAAAGCGCGATTTTCATCTCCTCCATCGCTATCATAAAGTCCATTATCAAGTATGAATTTATATGCATCTTTAAGGGTTTTAAATTTAGTGCCCGTTTTATCTAAGTCTAAAGTATATGTTGTGCGAGGTGTTCCATCATATTCTTTATTATCAGGTTTTATTCCGCTAATTAACAGGTCTTTGGGTTTAACACCTATAGATTTAGTATATGTTGCAGCCTGGGTTGTTGCTTTCAATTTAAACGTTCCAGCTCCTAAAATTTTGAGCTTGTCGCCATCAATCACCGCAACGTCATTTCCCTCAACTATCTCATATTTAACGCCATCCGCGCCATTTTTGGATATAGCATTTAAATCATATACATCTCCATATACACACTCTTTACCGGATAAACAGCCTCCAAAAACGTCGTCAAAACTAACATCATCATATATCGCCTTAACCACATCAAACGTAATGTTACTATATTCTAAACCAGAGTATAGCATCTTGGTGTCCTCGGTCACATCGATGTCTTTGAGGCAATGAACCCACTTAATAACCCCGTTTCCATGCTTTGTCAAATCAGTCGGCAAATATTTTAATATCGAAATCTCAGACATGGGTTTTTCATTACTAATATAAACAGGATTTATTTTGAAATTGCCATACCTGTCAACTCCGCCATTTGCATTTATTCCTAATTCATAATATTTTTCATCTTGCAAATGATCTTTGCAGTCGCCAATTCCTTCTTTATATATTCCCCAATATCCAAAAATCTTGCCGCAAGAATTGTGAGAATTATTATCTAGAGGAATTGTTATTTTTAAATCGCCATTTGGAGAAGCTAAATTGAAGGTTTTTCCTCCTGAAAAATATACTGCGTCACCATTTTTGCTTGAAAGGCAAAGTGATATTTCGCCTTTTTGAATATTTAAACTTGAATCAACAGCATATATAGCACCGCCGCTGGCCGCCGCACGACACTTTGTCAAAAGTCCGCCTAACATATTAACTTCACTTCCACTTGATGCATTTACTGCTCCGCCATTCACACCCAAACAATCACTAATCACGCAGCCATCTAAAATATTTAGATTTGCGCCAACCAAACCAACTGCGCTGCGTCCAATAACATTTTTAATCTCGGTTCCCTTTCCAAGATCTAATGCTGCGCCTTGAGAAACGTCTATAAAATTCACATCTTGGCTTGATCCAGCTCCGCCCAAAACAACATTTTCAGCTCCAGCTAAATCGTTTCCATCCAAAACGACATTTTCAAATTTAAACCATCCCTCTCTTATTGCAAGCAAACCATAATCGCTCTTTTTGTTGGTTATTTTGAACTTGTTTCCATCAGCTGATTTTATCGTCACAATCTTGTTGGAAACCCCGCTATCATCAGAAAAACAGTATCCAGAAGCCGCAGACGGATATATCTCTTTATCGATTCCCTTGAATGAATCGTCTATTTCGATATCACAATCCAAAATAATCGTCTTGACTCCTCTGGCGTTATATAAAGCTTCCTGAAGCTCTGCATAATTGCTAACATGAACTTCATCGGTTCTATATTTATACGCTGCTCTTATTACGCAGGTCCTATTTTGGCTGCCTTCTTGTAAAAAGTGATCAATTTTTGCAAAATCAGTCACAGCCTCTCCACCTCTATACCATCCGCTGAGGACAAATTCTCCCTTTTCCAAATATACAGGAAGATATTTCAAAATACGAGTGTCTTTAACATCTTTTCTCACATATACCGCATTTCCACAATGATATTTATTTTCATCAGTTCCACCATCAGTGTCAATCAAAATTTCATAAAATTTAAATTTACTGGACCAGTCGCAAACCACTCCATCAGTAATATTTTTTAGATATATTCCTTGATATCCAACAATTCTCGCATCCAGGTTATATGGAGTATTATCATATCCTGCAGGTATATTGATTTTGAGATTTCCGCCGGGATCTTCAACGTAATAACTTGCATGATTTCCCTCAAAATAAATTGCATTACCCCGAGATTTGATTTCAAGTTCCTTAGAATCACCTTGAATATCACAGCCTATTATGATTCCGCCTTTAAGATCCAGCACAGAGCCCTTAATGGCATATATTCCGCCGCCAAAAGCTGCGCCGCCAGATTTTGTAGTTCTGGCGCAGCAATCGGTGATTCCGCCACTAAGCATTTCAACCATTCCATCAGATGAATATACCGCGCCTCCACACGCATCTTCTTCATCATAGTTGACGCTGCAATTTTTGATATATCCGCCAGCTATTGTTAGGTTGCCTTCATTTAAAAATATCACTTTGGCATTTTTTCTATATACATCTTTGATGAGCGACCCTTGCGCAAGAATCAAAGTTGCATTTTGCTGAATTTCTATATAGTCTTTAGTTCCTTCAATTTTTTCGCCTTCTTCGCCAGGCTTAGGCTCGGCGCCAAGTCCGTCAACTATAACATTCTCCAAAGTTAATCTTGCGTTTTGCAAAGCAAGCAAGCCTGAGCCCGTCTTAAGGAGTGATATTGTCTTTGGAGCGCTTTGATCTTCCGATTTAATGACGATTGATTTTCCTCCAAGCGAGCTATTATCTGATAAATAGTAGCCCCAAACCGCATTGTCATAACTTTTTTCCAATTCACTATTTTTTGCTGCGTCGGGAAGATCATCAGTTATTTGAATGTCTTCTGTGAGAATTATGACTTTGTTGCCTTTAGCGTCATAAACTGCTTTTTGAAGGTCAGCAGCCGTGCTAACATGCTCTTGCTGGGCATAGTATATGGGTTTTAGCGCATTTTTGCCCAGTTTTTCAACCACTTCGCTAACGGTTTGCTCTTCCAAAACCACCTGACCATCGCCTGTTTCATATGTCCACTGGCTGATTGAAGCTTCTCCTTTATGCAAATCGCTTGGCAGAAAATCTTTCAAAGGTTTATTTGCATCGTCAACAGAAACATACACATAACTTGGGGATGCATTATGGCTGTCAACTCCCCCGTCAACGTCCAGCTTAATTTCATAAAAGTCATATTCATCGTCATCTTCATCGTCATCTTCATCTTCACTTGTTTGATCAACACCAGTTCTATATATTCCCTGATATCCAACTATTTCAAAATAAATCGCATCACCCAAGGCCTTGACATTTGCAACACTTTGGTCATCTTGAACATAGCACCCTTCTATAACGCCGCCGCAAATATCAAGAAAAGACTTATTGGTTGCGCATATTGCTCCTCCAAAGGCCTTGCCACCTTGCTCTTTAGCTGCAGCAAAACAATCAACAATTCCGCCGCTATTCATTAGTATTTTTCCGCCTCTTGAATACACCGCGCCACCGTATGCAGGCTTATCAGCATGAACAACCCCACATCCAGTAATATATGCGCCATTTATGTTTAACTCACCACCATTTAAATATATAACATAAAAGCTGTTTTTATATACATTTTGAATCAAAGTTCCTTCTTCAAGATTCAAAACTGACTTTTTCGATATACTTATGAAATCGCCCTGTTCATCCTCAGAATTGAAATTTCCCCCGTCAAGCTTAATGTTTTTTAAAGTCAACGTTCCATTTTGCATTGCAAACAAGCCAAAATCGCTGTTTTTAATTTTTATCATATTGGGTTCGTCCGCGTCCTTAGATTCAAGCGTTATGTTCTTCGTAGTTCCTCTATTGTCAGAAAAGCAATATTCCCACTCCACACCATCAAATTCCTCGATCTCGCTTGCAGCCTTGCAATTTTCGTCGATAAAGATGTTTGAGTCAAGAATAATGCGCCTGTCCCCATTTGCTCCATATATCGCCTTTTGAAGCATATAATACGTCGAAACATGCATCTCGCTTTCATCATAGGTTGGAACCAATTTTTGAGTTATGTTGGAATAATCACTTGAAAGAATATCTTTTAATGTTGTTTTTTCGGTTATTGGGTCTCCATTTTCAATTTCAGCTTCCAAAAAAACTGCCCCGTCTTCAGCTCGAACCAACTTATCCTTAAGGATTGGAAGCAAAGGACTTTCCAGTTGATCTTTGTGTATATATATGGGATCTTGTCCTTCGATTGGAACTTCATAATAACTTTCCAGTTCATTTTCAAGTCCGAAAATATATACTCCGACGCGCCCGGTGATCTTTTCATCCAGATTATGCAAATCATTTTCATCGTCTTCATGAAGCGTTATTCTAAACGCATCAGAAAATGTGTGCGTGCAGCCAAACGCAAGGCATATCGCATCACCTTTGCGGCGGGCGTTAATTCCTTCAGTTTCAATTGCTCGGCAACGAGAAATTTGTCCATTTTGGAAATTTAATTTAGACCTCTGAGCATATATTCCTCCTCCATATGAACGGCCATACGGATCGTTTGAACCCGAAACAGATCTGGAGTTGCTGATTGTTCCTTTCAAAAATTCTATGAAACTGTCGCTTGAATATATCGCTCCACCACACGCCCGTCTGTTTGAAAAGCAGCTGCATTTGTCTATTAAACACCCGTTTAAAACCAATGTGCTGTTATTTAGCAGCCGTATTGCTCCGCCGCGCGTTGTTTCAAGGGATTTTGGGTTTTTGCTGCCTTCTTCCGGTATGGTTGGC
The DNA here is from genome assembly GCA_902789925.1 of Oscillospiraceae bacterium. Taxonomy (GTDB): domain Bacteria; phylum Bacillota; class Clostridia; order Oscillospirales; family Ruminococcaceae; genus RUG12519. The sequence continues at coordinate 8,587 of CADAPX010000060.1, forward strand.
AATCCCCCACCACCACTTACTCCTGTTTGCGGTTTCGAATAATCAAAAAATCCATATGACGCGCAATTGCAAACTTTAGCTCCTCCGGTCATCGTTACTCTTGAGTTTTCTGAGCCGATTGCGCAAGCAAAAAGCCCAACAAAATTTTCAACCACCGTTCCCTTTCCAAGGCTTAATTCGCAATTTTTAACTGATATCAAATCTTTCGTCAATGGATTTTTCAAGTCCTGAGGATTTTGATAAACATAATCAGTATAGTCCTGTCCTCCGTTTGATTCAATCCCCTCAAAATTAACTGTGCAATCAGCCGCTTTCAACAAGCCAATGTCACTGTTTGGCATGTTGATTTTTTTTGTCTTTCCATCGGAAGATTTGAAATTGATTGTTTTTCCCGCAAATTTAGAGTCGCTGAAATCAAACAAATAATCCTTGCTCATGCCAAGGTTGGATGGGTCAACATTAAAAGAAAGAGTTGCATTCATAAGTGCGTTCTCATAATTCGCACGTCCTATACAGGTCTTCCACACATCAATATCGTAATGTATTATAGTGCAACGCTCGCCATCGTTTGCTTCTAAAGTAATAGCCGGGTACACATACAAAGTTTTACCAGAACAACTAAAACTAATCCCATTCGCTGACATATCCTCCTTCCATATTTGTCCTGTAGGTGACTTATAGCTACCATCAGGAATTTCTGTCCACTTTTCACCACTAGGCGTCTTAAAACCCGATTCGTCAAGGATCAAAACCGTTCCATCAGACAAAATAAAACTCCGTTCGCTAAATGTGTTCCATGTTTTTCCATCAGACGAAGTCCAAGTTTCACCGCTAGTTGTATGATCTGCTGCTCCACTGCCAAGTAAAGCTGCATAATTTTCTTTTTTGCTCGAACCACCCTTTAAAAGCCCAGTTTCTCTGCGCGAACTACGATATTCTCGGTTTTTTGAGTCACGTATAAGATATGCTCGCTTCTTCGGTTTGGGTTTCGTTCTTATCTTTCCTGCGACACCACCGCCACCTTTAACCTCTCCTTCAAGCCCTGTGTCATCGTCATCTTTCTCAGTGACACTCAGACCCCAAGTTTGGCCATTAGGAAATTCCATTACCAAATCAATTGAATCTGGAGGTTCCTTGAAAAGACCACAGGTATTATCACGCCATTTCAAGTCATTGGGGAATTCTAAACTCACTGGAGTCACGTCCGTAATGTTACGCGCTGAAGCTGGGTCAGCCTCCTGTTTTGGCTTTTCCTCATCTTCAGGCAGCACGTCAGGCTTCTGAATATCCTCTCCAGCTTGCGTATTTATATCAATTTGTTCTTCTTCAGTACAGTCACCATATCCATCCCCAAGCACAGCATATGTCTCAGACTCCAATTCTACCTCCTGTGGCGTGCCCCCGGCAAAGTCCTCTTTCAAAACCAAACGTTGAACATTCTTGCCACCTATGTCAACATTTTCTATAACAAAAACCTCGCCATTAGATGAGATCAAGCCCCCTGATCCATCTGATTTAAAAGTTTCAACGCCAGGATTCCAGTCTCGATCCAATGCTAAATTAATCGTCTTTATGTCTTTTAAATCGCTTTCAGTCAAATCTTTGAGCCTTTTCATGTCTTTTGGAAGAGTTAAATCAAGCTCATTATCCGTTGCAAAAACAGCGCTATTTAGCATATGTACTGGAAAAGTTGCTGCAACCATCATTATGCAAACCAGAGCTGCAATTGCTTTTTTAATTAAAGTTTTCACAATCTGTTCCATTTTTACCACTCATTCCTTTCTCCAAAAAAAATTGGATTAACATTGGTTTCATTTTAAAACACCGTAAAAATATATGATAAGCCCAATCAAAAGGCAGAAAGATGGGATATAAAAATATAAACATATGGCAAAAATTCAAATATATATATAAAACAACCATTAAAACTTTTTATGTAAAACTAATCAAAAATATCAAAAGCTATATATCAATTATATCACATTTTGCTAAATCATGTCAATACAAATTATTAAAAATTTGTTAATATTTTTGATATTTGTTAAATTTGCACAAATTTAGACACATAATTTTCAATCCGGCGAAAAAAGTCCTCAACCATCGATTTTACACAAATACGCATGGTTTAAATTATCGCCCTTCACAAATTAAACACTTAACTTTTTTGAAAATTTATGATATAATATAGACTCATTTAAATCTGTTTATTTTGAGGGGGAAATCAACCTGTGAAAAAAAAGGTTAAAGATATTTCTAGCAGTTCTAAAAAACATGACAGAGAAAAAAATATCTATAGCAACTCGAAAAAATCCAAATTAAAGAGAGGATTCTTTTTTAAAAAGCCAACCTCAGCTAGGGGAGTCTTTTTGCTGGCCGGAAAAATTGTTGTTTGTTTAACTCTTCTTTCAATCATCGGCCTCAGCATCATCATAACTGGATTGACGGTTTACGTCATGAAGGAAGCAGACGCCCAATCGGGAATTAATCTTGACAAAGAAAGCATCATGAAAACCGGTGTGACAACTGTTTATGGAACGGATTCGGGAGGTCAAATCGTCCCATTATCATCAATATCCAGCGGAACGACCAGGCTGTGGTGTGACCTGGACAAGGTTCCTTCAAGCGTCAAAAATGCGATAATTGCAATTGAAGATGAAAAATTTTATGAACATGACGGGGTTAATTTTCAGCGAACCTTCGTTGCATTCACAAATATGTTTTTGCATTTTGGAATCAATCAGGGCGGCTCAACAATAACCCAACAGCTTGTTAAAAATTTGACTGGAGATAGCGAGGCTGGCGGTTTTGAGGGGATCAAGCGAAAAGTTCGGGAAATTCACCGCGCAATCAGCCTTGAAAAAAAATACACCAAAGATCAAATCCTGCAAGCATATCTCAACATCATCCCTATAGGCGGAAACAATGGAGACTATGCTGGAATCAACACCGCGGCCAAACTATATTTTAACAAACACATTTCGCAGGTCAGCCTTGCAGAAGGCGCTTCACTCGCCGTTATAACCAAAAAACCAGTCATATATGATCCGATAAAATATCCGGAAAATAACAAAAAACGCCGAGACAGGACGCTTAAAAAAATGCTTGATTTGAAAATGATCAGCCCCGAAGACTATCAAAAAGCCGTCAACACTCCCGTCAAAGTCAACCCGGGAAAGGTTGTTGGAACTGGAGAAAAAACATATCAAAGCTATTTTGTTGACGCGGCTTTAAATCAAGTTGTCTCAGACTATATGAAAAAAAATAAAATTGAAAACTGGGACGAAGCCAACGCAAAAGTCAAGTCTTCCGGCTTTAACATATACACAACAATAGACGTGGATCTGCAAAACAAACTCGAAAGCCTCTTTGAAAGCCCCGCAACATTTGGCTGGAAAAGCTTTGACAACAAGCCTCAAGCCGCCTTTGTGATATATGACCTCGACGGAAACATGAAGGCCTGCGTTGGGGGAACAGGGAAAAAGCCATCCGGCGACAGGACAACAATAAACTGCGCAACAAATGTATATCGATCTCCGGGGTCAACCATGAAGCCATTGGCTGCGTATGCGCCCGCTATTGAATCCAATCTGATAACATATTCTTCCCTGCTCGAAGACTCCCCAATAAAAAAAGTTGACGGAAATGATTGGCCGCAAAATTATGACAGAAAGTATTTTGGAAAAGTCACCGCTTCTTTTGCCCTTGAAAAATCACTAAACACCATTCCAACAAAACTTGTTGAGCAAATGGGCGTTAAAAATGTATATGACTTTTTGACAGATAACCTGAAACTA
>CADAPX010000061.1:0-6902 GCA_902789925.1 Oscillospiraceae bacterium
GGCTCCTGGCTCCTGGCTCCTGGCTCCTGGCTCCTGGCTCCTGGCTCCTGGCTCCTCTCCCATTATATAGCACATTTTCATCAGTTTGTCAACCCCTTTTGCAAAATTTTTCCCAAATTCCATCTGCTTAAGCATATCACACTTTTTGACAAAATGCAAGCTTTTTTTGAAATTTTTTTTAGCTTAGCGGTTTTGCCCAAAGCAAGCGGGCTCAAAGGCGCCAGCCTACCACTTGTCACGGACGCTTTCAAAGGGACTTGAGATTGAGGAAGGTTGAATTGCACGAGCCGTTGTGAGCCGGCGGCACTTACCACGTACTTGCATTGTTTTTTTAAGCGCGATCAGGGATATTATAATATATTGAGGTTTTTAATTAAAAAGCCTGATATTTTAAGCAGGAGTGATTTAGGAGACAAATCTAACCTAACTAAATAATACAGTCAGTGGTTTTTTGACGATTTCACTTGACATCAACTGTTTTAAAATATATGACTTTTTTTTGGAAGATAATTGTGATATAATGTTACTGGGATTTATTTGTGAATGAGGAGAATGATTTATTTATGAAAATAGCGTTGTTTACTGAAACATATATTCCTTCGATTAACGGAGTCGTTACTCATGTTAAAGCGTTAAAGTCTGGGCTTGAAAAGCTGGGCCACGACGTTTTAATCGTCTGCGCTTCGCCCGGGGCTAAACATCACCATGTTGAAAATGGGGTTTTATATTGTCCTGGCGTCAATTTTAAAAAGCTATATAACTATGGCGTTGCGGCTCCAAAAAGCCACGTTAGGTATAAATATATAAAAAAGTTCGATCCCGACATAATTCACATACACACTGAGTTTGGCGTTGGATATTCCGGGACGATTGCAGCCAAGCTTTTAAATATTCCATTAATCTACACTATGCACACAATGTATGATGACTATTTATACTATGTTGCGCCCAAAAAATTTATTAAAATTGCCAAAAAAACCTCCCATGCATATGCTAAAATTTTGGCAGAAAAGGCAACTTGTTTGACAGGGCCTTCAAAAAAAGTTGAAGAATTTTTTAAATCTTGTGGGGTCCAAAAGCCAGTTTATGTTGTTCCCAATCCAGTTGAGATTGACAAATTCAAGCCCCATTGCATCAGCGAGGAAAAAAGAGCGATGATTCGAAAAAAGCTTGGAATACTTGCGGATGAGTTGGCCGTTTGCTTTTGCGGAAGGTTGGGTCGTGAGAAAAATATAGACACTCTTTTAAAATATTGGAGCGAGGTCGTTGAGGGCGACAGAAAATGCAAACTTTTAGTTTTTGGGGACGGGCCTTCAAGAAAAGAACTTGAAAAATATTCTGATAGGTTAAAAATTAATGACACAGTGAACTTTTTAGGAAAAATCTCCCACGACAACCTGCCGCCATACTACGCCAGCTGTGATTTATATATAACCGCCTCGCTTTCAGACACAAACTCCATATCCATGCTGGAGGCCATGGCAACGGGTTTGCCTGTTGTTCACATATACGACGAATTAAACAAAGGACAAGTTATTGACGGATATAATGGATTTATATACAAAAATTCGGCTCAAATGAAAAAAATAATATATAATTATAAAAAAATATCAAACGATGAAAAAAACGAAATCAGTAAAAACTCGAGAAGGTCGGTTTTAAAATACGGAGATATAACGCTTGCAAAAAATCTGTTAAATATTTATAAACAAGCCCGCGAGATCTATTCTGAGCCGGATTCTGTTAAACGAAAACTTCAGCTAAACTATCAAAAGATTAAAAACAAAATTAAAAAGCAATAGATTTTTTATCGTTATATCCTGTTTTTGTTGCCGCGGTGGAAAATTTTAAATTTTTAGCTAAATTTTCTGGGTCCAAACCTGCTGGGGTTTCTTTTTGCAAGCTTTTTCGAGACGATAATATATAAAATATATAGAAAAATTCCCAATATCATGATTATAAATGACTCGATTAAACCCGGTGTTTTATATTCAAAATGTATTTTATTTTCACCTTTGCTGCATTTAACGGCCATCATTCCTGAGTCGACATTTTCAATTTCAGCAGGGGCATCGTTGACAGTTGCAGTCCAACCGGATTCGTAGGGAACGGTGAACACAACTAAATTTTCCTTTGCAAGCGAGATGTCTGCTGTGAATTCATATGAATTGTGTGAAAAATTTTCGCAGCATTTGCGTTTTAACATTTTCGCATCCAACAGCATATTTTCGGTTGAAAGTTTTGTGGCCTGTTCATCGGAAACTGGGGTTAAAAAGTTTTTATATTTTGCTTTTTGTTCATCTGTTAGCAAAACTCCCTTTAAAAGAAGCCGATCTTTGTCGTGAGAACGTGTCTCTTTCCAAGTTTTTGAGTCTATATATTGATCCATCGCGAATCCCATCGGAACGAAATTTTTGTTTTCATATATGTCGAACTCGTTTTGATGGCTTTGGAATTCAAATCCGGGCGGGATTGGGTCGCCTTTTAAATTTTCATATAAATTCTCATGGAGTATAATATATTTGACTGACAAAAAGTGGCGCAGTCCAAAATATTCATCATGGCCTATTCTTGAAGCAACGTCTCTTTTGGTTCCAAGGTTGATGTAAAATGTCATTATGGAGGCGGGAACTGTGCTTTGGAATGCTTGAATTGATGGCTTTTTCCAAAACATTGGCCAGTTATCTGTGCTTTGTTCGCTAAATGTGTCAACCCTATAAAAATCCTTCTCATCCAAATCAAACCGGGAGTTTAGGCCTCGATCAACAATGTCTTGATATGCTTCATACCCGCCACAGCAGGATCCGTGGGTTAATTGCGCTATTGAACATATACATATAAATCCACACAAAATATATATTGAGCTATTATAAAATTTTCCTGTGTTTCGTTTTTTTATTAAAATATGAGTTAAAATTATTCCCGAAAGCGCAATAGCGATGTTTATCCAAAACATTATAGGATATTTCGGCATTTGGAAAAATATTATACTGTCGTCTTGTTTTTTTGGTAATATACCTATTAACGAGAAAGACAAGATCAATATGAAGCAAAACTTGATTCCAAAGCCAAGATTTATGTCTTTCTTTTCCAGGGAAATAGCCGTTGCCAGGGCCATCATCAGCGTCAGAATATAAAACCACCTTGTGTAAAACGATGAATTAAAGCCGTTAAATGCGCTGTTTAAAATGGGGATAAACATCATCACAAAAAGTGTTATCAAAACATATTTTACCCAGGACTTTTTGACTGCTCGGATAAATGAAATAACGCCAGACATCCCAAACATCGGCAAATACGCCGCAACTGAATACCATTTTGCGTCTGAATCTGGAAAAAAGTTTGGAAACGCGGGCATATCTGGCGGAAAGAACAAACTGTGTATTAAAAGTCCATATTTTTGAATGTTACTGTAAAACAGCATATCATAGCCAAATAGAAGGCTTGAAACTCTCGGATTTTGCATAACCATTAAAGCCGACGGAATGAACAAAATGATTCCCATCATGACGCCCAAAATGGATTCTATGGATATGCAAATTAGAGACTGTGGATTTATTTTAAACCCGCCAGTGAAGCATCTAAAACAAAAGTATATTATTAAAAAAACAACTGATGGGACGAAAAAATAATAGCTTATTAATAAATTTAGCGCAACCGTTAGGGCAAACAATCCTTTTTTGTTGTTTATCATCAACTCTTCCATAGCAATCAACATTAGCGGAAAAAAGGCGATTATTTCGTGAAAATGGTTATAGAAAATGTTATAAATTGAAAAGCCCGAAAAAGCGTATAGAAGCGCGCCAATAAAGGCCATATGGGGAGTTTTAACAAAGCGCCTGATGAATGCGTATGAAGTCAAAGCTGCGATTGAAATCTTTAAAACAAGAAGCGGCGTCATTAAATATGGCAAAAATTCGTTTGGAAAGGGAATTGTCAGCCAAAAAAACGGACTTCCCAAAAGATAGAAGCTATATGAAGCGATAAAATTAGCCCCCAAATCCGTTTTCCAGTTCCAGCCAAAATCACCGTTTCTGACCGCGTCGTGAGCAAGTTGATAGAACGGAATTTGTTGAACATTATAGTCGCCATATAATAAAAAGACTCCCCTGTAAAAAATCAAAAATGGCAGGAAAATTATGACGGATATGATCCCAGCCAGCAAAAATATTCTTAAATAGTTTTTAAATTCATTTTCAGTTGGAGTTACTAGAATTTTTAAAGCGCTTTTCATAAATTTAAATATCCTCCTCAAAATCAACATTAAAAAAACAGCCACATAGCATTATAGCACTCAATCGACATAGATAGCAACACTTTTTTAATAAATTGCCAATTTTTATTTTGATTTGTGTGTATGTAAAAAATTGGAGAGGATTTTTTTCAAGCAAAAGGCTTCGGTTTAGGTTATATTTGTCCCCTCAATCGCATTTGATTAAAACGTGAGAATTCAATTGAAAAAACTCGTCTCTTTCAACTCATTCTCAATCGCGTTCCAAAAAACAATGCGAGGGCGGGGTAAGCGCCGCCCGCTCACCATCAACCATGCAATTCAATCTCATTTAAAACGCCCCCTCTTTTAAAGAGCCCTTGACAAGCCAAGGTCAAAAGGCGTGAAAACTCAAAATCAACCCGCCCTCAAGGATGCCAACCTACCACTTCTCACGGACGCTTTCAACTGGACTTGTGCTTTAGCGAGGTTCAATATCTAAGCCCGTTGTGAGCTGGCAGCACTTACTCCCGACTTTGCATGGCTTTTTTGGAACGCAATCAAGGATATTATAATTTATCGGAAATTTTAGATAAAAAGTCGGATTTTTTAAGCAGAGAGCTTTTGAGGGGACAAATCTAACCCAATCAAACCTAAGCAATTTTTAAATTTTTATTTTGGTTTGCGACTTGAAAATGACAATAATATGGTGTATAATTTTATCTATGTTTTGAAATCAAATTTGTTTTGGGGGAATCTTATGGGGCGATATAGCGTAAAATTATCTAAATTAATTCGTGAATTTAATTTGGAATCTATATATCTTCCTAAAAAATCTGAGGACATACTAATATATGCGTCGGAAGTGAACCGCCCTGGCCTTCATATTTCGGGGTTTTATAAGTGTTTTCAGCCTTCAAGAATTCAAATTATTGGAATAATGGAAACAGCATATTTAAATGACATGAGTTCGCAGCTTCGAATGGAGCGCCTGATGATCCTTTGCAAAAAAAGAATTCCTGCAATCGTCGTGACAACCAACAATAAAATATTTGACGAAATGATTGAAGCCGCAAAACACTATGACATACCTCTTCTCAGGACAAATGAATCAACCTCAAGCTTTATGTCATCTTTGATTGTTTTTCTAAACTCCGAATTAGGCCCGCGAAAGGGGATTCATGGGGTTTTTGTTGAGGTTTATGGCGAAGGGGTTTTAATGACTGGCGAAAGCGGTGTTGGAAAAAGCGAAACAGCTGTTGAGTTGATTAAACGTGGCCACAGGTTGATTGCGGATGATGAGGTTGAAATAAGGCGCGTTTCAGACAACATTTTGATGGGGTCGGCTCCGAAAAACATAAAACATTTTATGGAGCTTCGTGGAATCGGAATTGTTAATGTCAGGCGGCTGTTTGGGGTTTGCTCGATAAAAAACAAGGAAAAGGTCAATATGATCATTGAGCTTAAGTCTTGGGCGCCAAATCAAGATTATGACAGGACAGGCTTAAAAAATCAATTTGCTGATATATTAAACGTTAGGATTCCTAAATATACGATTCCAATCAAGCCGGGAAGGAATTTGGCAATAATAATAGAAGCGGCAGCAATCAACAACAGGCAGAAAAAAATGGGGTATAACGCTGCGGAGGATTTGTTCTCAAAGCTTGGTTTTGAAGATGTTGAATAGAAATTTTTGTCAAATGGCGTGTTTTTTTGATATTTACAGAATATTTTTAGTTTTTGTTTTTTAGGATTGGGTTATTTAGCGCCCGTGAAAATTTTTGCTTAAAAAAAATCCAAAATTTAAAAAATTGCTTTTAAATTGAAGGGCCCTTAACTTCAAAATTAATAAACTTTTGGGGTTTTCCAATTTGGGCGCGGCTGGGGCTAAATTTTTTCCGTGCGGACGGGCTCTTAACTTGGCGAGCGAAGCTTTTTTGGGGTTTGCTTAAGTCGGGAAAAATGTGCCTCCGTCCTTGAAAACCTCTTTTTGTCCGCCCAAAAGTTTGGCCGTCTTTTTTGGCTGCGCGATTTAATATTTTCGAATATGTTTAATATGTTTAAAATAAAATAAAAAAAGGGGGCTTGCTGTGATGTCAGAATGCGGATATATTAATGATTTGTTCAGTCAAAAAGACATTTTGTGTGTTGAAAATGAATCCTTAAAAAAACACACTTCATTTAAAATAGGAGGAAAATGCAAAATATTAGCATATCCGAAAAATCCAAAGCAAGTCTTATATATATTAAACATATGCAAAAATAATGGAATTCCATACTTTATTTTGGGAAGAGGCAGCAATTTACTGGTTTCTGATTCGGGTTTTGAAGGTGTTGTGATATCCAGCAAAAATTTGAACAACATAAAATTAATATCGGATAATGAAATTTATTGTGAAAGCGGCGTTAATTTATCAAAACTTTGTAGCTTTGCTCTGGAAAATTCTCTTTCGGGCTTGGAATTTGCGTTTGGAATCCCAGGAAGCGTTGGCGGAGCTGTTTTCATGAATGCTGGAGCGTATGGTGGGGAAATGAAAGATATTGTCAAAAATGTGACTCATCTAGATAATATGGGACATATTCAAAAATTTGAGGGGCATAATCTAAAATTTTCATATAGACATAGCGTGTATCAAGAACAGGAGAGCTTTATTTTAGGGGTTGTTTTGAAGCTTTCCAAATCGGAAAAATT
>CADAPX010000061.1:6975-12881 GCA_902789925.1 Oscillospiraceae bacterium
GCAACCGTTGGAATTTCCAAGCGCAGGGTCGGTTTTTAAGCGTCCGAAAAATGGATATGCAGCTGAGTTGATCGAAAAATGTGGGCTCAAAGGGGAAAAAATTGGAGGAGCGCAAGTGAGCCAAAAACACAGCGGCTTTATCGTCAATTTAGGAGGCGCAACAAGCGATGATGTCAATAATTTGATAAAAAAAATTCAAAAGGTTGTTGTCAAAAATTCGGGAGTTTTTTTGGAGCCGGAAATTAAATATATAGAATCCAAATAAACCAAAAAGGAGGCCAGACAGATGGAAATGATAATAATAACGGGGTTGTCGGGTTCTGGAAAATCCAGGACAATAAACATTTTGGAAGACATCGGATTTTTTTGCGTTGACAATTTGCCTCCCAAATTAATTTCAAAATTTGTTCAAATTGGGGAAGCTTCAAAAGGAAATCTAAACAAAATCGCGATAGTTACCGATATACGGGGCGGCCAGATGTTTGAGGATATATTTGAAGAAATCAACTGTTTAAACCGCGATCATGTCAACTATAAAATTTTATTTTTGGATGCGGATGATGAAATTTTAAAAAGACGTTTTAGCGCAACCCGGCGAAAGCATCCTCTGATCGGGCTGGATGGCTGTTTTAACATAATGGATGCAATAAAAAAAGAACGAAAATTGTTGTCGGATGTCAAAGATAAATCAACCTATGTTGTTAACACGTCTGATTTAACAAATGCCCAACTCAAAGAGCAAATTAGCAGGTTATTTTTGAACAAACCCAAAAATATTATAATTATTAATTTTGTTTCTTTTGGCTTTAAGCATGGCGATATAACCTGCTCAGACTTGGTTTTTGACGTCAGATGCCTGCCCAATCCATATTATATGAGCAATTTAAAATTTAAAACAGGCCTTGACGCCGAGGTTCGAGATTATGTCACTTCATTTAAAGAAAGCACGCAATTGATAGAAAAACTTGAGGATTTGATAGATTTTTTGATTCCGCTATATATAAAGGAAGGAAAAAGTCAACTGACAATCGCCTTTGGTTGCACAGGTGGGCTCCACAGATCAGTCACATTTGCTGAATATTTTTATAAAAACTTTCTAAAAAAAGGCAGAACAGTTAGCGTTAGCCATAGGGATATAAATAAAAGGTAGGGGTTTTAAAAAAAATGCCATTTTCATTGAGCGTTAAGGAAGAATTGAGCAAAATTGCGCCCTCAAACAGATTTGGAGCGCTTTGTGAAATTGCTTCTATATTAAATTTTTCAAAATCTTTAAATAAATCCAATTGCTTAATATATTCAGAACATATTGGAACAATAAACTTTCTAATCGATTATTTACAAATGGAGGTTGAAAGCGTTTTTCCTCTTAAATTGATCAAAACAAATAGTTCGGCGTATTTTTTGTGTGCTAAAAATGAACAGGATTTTTGCGTCATAAAGGATATGTTTTTGGGAGAAGACTTGGTGAAAAAATATGAATTAGTCGAAAATTTTGAAAACAGGATTGTTTTTTTAAGAGGGGCATTTTTGGCTTGTGGAAGCATGAACAATCCAAATAAAGAATATCAATTAGAGTTTATTCTAAATAATGAGAAAGAATTGAATTTGTTGATATATATTCTTGATTTTTATAATTTTTCTTTTAAAGCAACAAATCGCAAAAACTATCTAATTTTATATACAAAAGATAGTGAATGCATCGAAGATTTTCTAACGCTTATTGGGGCGACCAAGTCCAGCCTTTCGATAATGCAAATAAAAATTTTGAAAGACGTCAGAAATCGGGTTAACAGGGCCACAAATTGTGAAACCGCAAACATAGATAAAACGGTTTTGGCTTCACACAGGCAGATAAAAAATATAAATTATTTGATTAAAGTTGGCGCTTTTGAAAAATTATCTGATAATTTGAAAAAAACCGCCCAAATTAGATTGAAAAATCCAGAAATGTCTTTGCGGGAAATATCTGACGAGTTTGGTTGTGTATGCACTAAGTCGTGTATAAGCCACAGGTTGCAAAAAATTAATCAAATAGCAAATTTGATTCGAGAGGGAAAAAAATGAGTTTTGTTCACCTTCATTTACACACAGAGTATAGTTTGCTGGACGGGGCGTGTAAAATAGATAAATTGGTTTCATACGCAAAAAAAATCGGTCAAAAAGCCCTTGCGATGACGGATCATGGGAATATGTTTGGAGCCATTCAGTTTTATCGCGCGTGCAAAAAAAAAGGAATTAAGCCTATTATAGGGTGTGAAGTTTATGTCGCCCCAAGACTTTATTCAAATAAAACGAAAAATATTGACGACCGTCCATATCATCTTGTTTTGTTGTGTAAAAATGAACAGGGATATAAAAATTTGATTAAAATGGTTTCTATTGCATATATTGAAGGATTTTATTATAAACCGAGAATAGATGTTGAACTTTTGAAAAAATATCACCATGGGTTGATTGCGCTGTCGGGTTGTTTGGCTGGAGAAATTCCAAGAGCAATCTTAAATAATCAATATGATCGAGCAAAAAAGACTGCTTTAATATATAATCAAATTATGGGGCCAGGAAATTTTTTTTTGGAAATACAGGATCACAATATAAAAAATGAGATAAAAGTCAAAAATCAAATGCTTAAGCTCTCAAGGGAGACTGATATCAAGCTTGTTGCAACAAATGATGTGCATTATATACAAAAAGATGACTCGTATATGCAAAAAATTTTACTATATATACAAACTTCGAAAACTTTGCATGAAACGAATCCTATGGAGCTGCCGACTGAAGAGTTTTATTTAAAAACCGAGCGGGAAATGATCGATTTGTTCGGTCAATATGATGATGCTGTCGAAAATACTGGAAAAATTGCCGATATGTGTGACATAGAATTTGAATTTGGAAAAATAAAACTTCCGAAGTTTACTGCGCCGAATTGTCAAACTAGCAAGCAGTTTTTGAAAAAAAAGGCCATGGAAGGGCTCCAAGACAGGTATGGAAACCATCCTGATTCTAAAATAATTGACAGATTTAATTATGAGTTGAAAATTGTTGACACGATGGGTTTTGTTGATTATTTTCTAATAGTTTATGATTATGTTAGATATGCAAAAAATAAAGGAATCGCGGTTGGACCAGGGCGAGGCTCCGGAGCGGGCAGTTTGCTTGCGTATTGCTTGGACATAACGACGGTTGATCCGATAAAATATGGGCTTTTATTTGAGCGGTTTTTAAATCCAGACAGGATCAATATGCCGGATTTTGATGTTGATTTTTGCAATGAGCGCAGGCAGGAGGTTATTGACTATGTTGTTCAAAAATATGGCTTGGACCACGTTGCGCAGATAATAACCTTTGGAACATTGGCAGCAAGAGGCGCAATTCGGGACGTTGGCAGGGTTATGGGAATGAGATATGACGTTGTCGACAGGGTTGCTAAAACCATTCCAAACAAGCTTGGCATTACGCTTGAATCGGCCTTGAAAAAATCTGACAGTCTGCAAAAAATGATAGATACTGACTATAATATTAGGCGATTATATGAAATAGCTTGCAAAATTGAGGGCATGCCTAGAAACACTTCAACACATGCTGCGGCTGTTGTTATAACGGATCTTCCAATAAATGAATATGTTCCGCTGGCAAAAAATGATGATATCGTGGTCACGCAGTATCCAATGAATGATATCAATGATTTAGGGCTTGTTAAGATGGATTTTTTAGGGTTGAGGAACTTAACAATAATCCACTATGCCGAAAAAATAATACAAAGCTCAATAAAAAACTTTAAAATTAGTAATATTTCAGTTGATGATCAAAAAACTTTCGATATGTTATCTTTAGGAGACTCTGTTGGAGTTTTTCAGTTTGAGTCAGCAGGAATGCAACAAGTTTTGAAAAAAGTTAAACCCAATTGTTTGGAAGATTTAATTGCTGTTATTTCTTTGTATAGGCCGGGCCCGTCAAAATTTATTGATACTTTTGTTAAAAATAGGAAAAATCCGAATTTAATACAATATAAATATAAAAAATTAGAAAAAATCCTGAATGTAACATATGGTGTGATAATATATCAAGAGCAGGTTATGCAAATTTTTCGTGAAATATCCGGATATTCTTATGGACGAGCAGATTTGATTAGGCGGGCTATGGCGAAAAAAGATGCGAATATAATGGAAAGGGAACGAGAATTTTTTATTTATGGTAAAAAAAGTGACAGTGAAGAAGAAAAATGTATTGGTGCGGTAAATAATGGATTTAGCGAACAAGATGCCAAAAAAATTTTTGATGACATGGCTGACTTTGCTTCATATGCCTTTAACAAATCACACGCAGCCGCATATTCTATGATATCCTATCAGACGGCTTATTTAAAATGCCACTTTCCGGTTGAATATATGGCGGCTATTTTAAACAGTTCTATTGATTTTGGGGATAAATTCGTAGAATATCTAAACGAGTGTAAAAAACTCGAAATAAACGTATTATGTCCAAATATTAATGAAAGCGACATTAATTTTAGAGTTATTAATAAAAATACTGTGCTATTCGGATTATTGGCGGTTAAAAATGTTGGTCGAGGATTGGTTGAAAGAATCGTAAAAGAAAGACTAAATGGAAAATATTCTTCTTTAGACGAATTTATTAGAAGAATGTGTGATAAAGAAATTGGGAAAAATGCTATAATGTCGCTGATTTGTTGCGGAGCTTTTGATGGACTTGGAAAAACTAGAAAATATATGATTGAAAATTATGAACTCATGATGAAAAAATATCAAAAAAAACGCGGCGAGGCTTTGGGGCAAATCAGTTTGTTTGAAACACAAAATGCTTGCTTAAATAGCAGTGAAGAGTCTAAAACAGTTGAAGAATATAGCAAAAATGAGCTGATGAAAATGGAAAAAAAGAGCGTTGGAGTATATATATCAGCGCACCCTTTGGACGCATATCGCGAATTTATCAAGCAAAATTCCGTCGATTTGTGTTCTAAAATAGCCAGTGACAGCAAGTATAATAGTCGAAAATTTATTAAAATAATGTGTGTTATTGAAGAATTTAAGACAATAAAGACCAAAAAAGGAGAAAAAATGGCTTTTGTGAAGGTGAGCGACAAAACCGGTTCAATTGAATGTATATTTTTTCCACAAATATTAAACAAACACGAAAATTTATTATTTGAAGACAATATTATCCTAGTTTCCGGGGAATTATCAAATGATGATGACAAAAAACGACTTTTAGTCAATTCTGTTTTTGATGTGAAATTGTTACATTTAGACAAAAAAATGTTAATTATTAAATTAAAATCCAAAAACTGCAAAGAAATGAGAAATGTCTTGAAAATATTAGAACAAAATCCGGGAAATTGTTTGGTTAAATTTTTTATTGATAATGAAAAATTATACTATACAAATAAATTTTTATCACATGTTAATATTTCTGAAAATCTATTGGAAAAATTGAGGGAAATAGTGGGAAATGAATCAATAAAATTAAAATGAAATCATATATATTTGAATCGGCGTGAAATCTGCCTCAAGTCCCAAAAAACCTTTTGACAGGATATTTAATTTTTTTGAAATTTTTTAAAAAAAGCTTGACTTTTGGAGAAAAGTGGTATATACTCGGACAGATATGTGTTGGAGATGAGTTTTAGATTTATGAATTGGTGGATGTTGATTGCTAGGGGGGTTTTTATGGATTACAGTTGGGCTCTTCTTCAAAATGAAGCTTATTACTATTCGGTCTTTAAGCGGGCTAATGAACGCGCAAAACGCAAGATAGCTCGTTTGGGCTATAGCTACCCCCAAATACAAAAAGACATCACCAAAATATATTTAGAGATACAAAAAGCAGTAATTCGGGGAAATTTGACTTTGATCGGAAATTATGTGACTGAAAAGTTCGAAAAAAAG
>CADAPX010000062.1 GCA_902789925.1 Oscillospiraceae bacterium
AAGCAGCCGAGTTTAGTAGATCAATGAATGGGGGCAAATGATTAGTGAATTTAAATGGAAAATAAGCAACGCGGAATTTTTGTGAAATAAGCTTTGAGACGCATCTAGTCTTTGAACTTGTTTCGTGAAAAGCAATTAAAAATATCTACATATAAACCCCCAATTTTAAGCGGCGTTTTTTGCTTAGAGTTGGGGGTTAATTTTTTTAATTTTCTATTGACATTTTTATTAAAATATGATATCATAATCTCAGGGGGTTTTAATAATTTTAAATTTACATGTATAAAAATTCTCCAATTTTAAAATTTTTGACTAGAGAGGAGGTGGCTAAGATGAAGGAGAACAAAAACAATGAGATTCAAATGGATTCGCTAGAACAGGTTGCTGGAGGCGTTGAAGTGACTCCTGAGCTTATAGAAAGAGTCCAGACTCATCCAGGATATAATGCGCAAGAGTGGGATGGAATTTTCAATAATGGAGAAATAATATCAGGAGGCCTTATCTGCTTCTTACTCAAGAACTTTACATATGATGAAGCTTGCGCTTTTATACAAAAGTATGGATATAAGCCTAAGCCCAATGGATAGTTTTGAGAATTTCAAAAACAACACATTTTACATATCAAACCCCCCCAACTTTAAGCGGCGTTTTTTGCTTAGAGTTGGGGGAGTTTTTAATCAAAAATATATTAAATCATTTAAAAATTTGGATTCATGTTTTTTCGATGGCTGCCGGAAATGTCCATTTGAATTTTGCCGGATTTGATCATTATTGTCCTTGTTCCGAGCCTTGTTGCATGCTCCATGTTGTGGGTTATCATCAGGGTTATCATGGTTGAATTATTAGAAATTTTTTCAATTAACTCTAAAATATTGTCTTGAGACTTTGGATCAAGGGCGGAAGTTGGCTCGTCAAGAAGCAAAACTTTGGGCTCGGCGATTGTTGCCATCAAAAGAGTCAGAGCCTGCCTTTGCCCTCCAGATAAAAGCCCAACTTTAGATTTTAATCGATCTTGGAGTCCCAAATTTAAACAGGATAGTTTTTGTTTCATTTGGTCAGAAATTTTTTGGCCTATTGCAAATTTTAGGTTTTTAGGCGAATTTTTCAGCATTGCCATTGCAAGATTTTCTTCAACTGTTAAGGCGGGCGCTGTCCCTTTTAAAGGATCCTGAAAAACCCTTCCAATAGCTTTAGCTCGTTTATGTTGCGGGGTATATGTTATGTCAGAGCCGTCAATATATACTTTTCCTTTGTCTGGAAGTGTTTGCCCTGCTATTATGTTCATCAAAGTTGATTTTCCTGCGCCGTTTCCGCCGATTATTGTTATAAATTCGCCAGCTTTTGCGCAAAAATTCAGGCCATTAAAGATGTTTTTTTCATCTGGTTTATTTTTTGCGAATGTTTTATATAAATTTTCAACTTTTAGCATTAATAACACTCCTTTTTATGGTTTTTCTTATGTTTGGAAGCCCCAGCAAAATGGCCGCAACTGCTGCTGTGAAGAGTTTTAGGTCTTGAGGGTTCATGCCCAGATTCAAAACCAATGTTATGATCAGGCGATATGCAATTGAGCCAAAAACCACTGAAACAAGCCTCGCTTGAAATGAATTTTTGCAGGTTAATGCTTCTCCAATAACGATTGACGAGAGCGCGATGACGATTGTCCCTGTTCCCATATTGACATCAGAATATCCTTGATTTAAACTCAAAAGCGCGCCAGATATTGCGCATATTCCTCCGCTGATTGAGAGCGCAAGTTGTTTTTTTGAATTTGTGTTTGTTCCAAGCGCCCGCATCATTTCTTCATTGTCTCCAGTTGCTCTGATTGAAAGGCCAAGTCTGGTTTTAAAAAACAGGATTAAAAGAACAAGAATTATTAAACAAATAATTGCCATGAGTATTAAATTTATTAGTTGGTCACCTTCTTTTGAGCTAAAAATTGTTTCGCTTTCAATCAAAGAAATGTTTGGTTTCCCCATTATTTTTAGATTAATAGAATATAATGCGATCATGGTTAAAATTCCCGAAAGGATCGGTTGGATTTTAAATTTTGTGTGTAAAACCCCTGTCACTAGGCCAGAAGCTGAGCCGATGAATCCTGCTAAAATAATGCTAGTTACGGGATTAACAGCGTTTGAAACCAAAACAGCACACACGCTTCCCCCTAAGCCAAGGCTTCCTTCAGCGGTCATGTCGGCAAAATTCAAAATCCTGAAGGTTATATACACTCCAATGCCCAAAATTGCGTATATCAGGCCTTGAGTTATTGTTGATATTAGGATGTTCATTGAGCTTGCCTCCTTAAATTTTCTGGAATTTCAATTTCGAGTTTTTTGGCGACTTCATAGTTTATGCAAAGTTTTGGATCGGGTTGATATTGGACGGGCAGTTTTTGTGGCGTTTCTTGGCCGCGAAGGACCTGCACTGCTTGTTTTGCGGTTTCTTTGCCAAGTTTATAGAAATCGATTCCGTATGTTGCTAGAGCGCCGTTTTTAACGCTAGCAGATTCGCTGCATATTATCGGTTTTTTAGCTGCGGTTGCGATTTTGCTAACCAGCGGCATGCATGAAACCACTAAATTATCAGTTGGAACGAATATTGCGTCAACCAAGCCGGCCATATATTCAACCATTTGCTGAATTTCGCTTGAATTTGAGACTGTGTAGTCAATTGCTTCAAGGCCAAGTTTTTCAGCTTCGCTTTTTGCAATTTGCGCCTGAACTTGGGAATTTGCCTCGCTTGAACAATAAAGTATTCCGACTTTTCTAGCGCTTGGTTTGAGCTGTTTTATCAAATTGATTTGCTTTTCAACCGCGACCATATCCGAAGTTCCGGTGATATTTCCTCCTGGCTCGTCGATTGATTTAACAAGTCCGCACGAGACGGGATCTGTGACTGCAGTGAATAGAATTGGAACGCTTTTGGTTAGATTTGCAACAGATTGAGCAGCAGGGGTTGCGATTGAAAGGATCAGGTCTTTTTTGGCGCTATTTTCCAAAAAATTGCTTGCAATTGAGTTACACACGCTCTGATCGCCTTGAGCGTTTTGATAGTCTATTTTAATGTTTTTTCCGTCTTCAAAGCCCTGTTCGGCTAGCTCATCAATAAACCCTTTTCTTGCCATATCCAAACAGTCGTGTTCGATGAATTGAATGATTCCTATTTGCTTTTGCTCAGGTTTAACATTTGAATTTGAGAAAAAAACCAGAAATACAGAACATATTAATATAATTGCAGTTATAATGTGATATTTTTTAATTTTCATTTTAATCTACCTTTCTAAAAAAAATTAAATTTAGCAACTGATTTTCAAAATATATAAAATTTTAAATCGTTCATCAAATAAAATCTTTCTAAAGATAAAAAAATTAGTTATATGTAACATTTTAGTATCCTCCAAAAAAATAAAAGAGCCAAAACTCAAAATAAACAAAAATAAGTTTTAGCTCTTTTTATATTGTAATAAAAAGAACCACAGCGAGCGCAGCCGCACCCGCCATGGCTCAAAAAACCTGCAAGTGCAGCCTATATAAAGTCAATAAATCGAAAATCGTTCAATTTCAAAACAGCATACATAAAAATCAATCCTTAACATATAAGATATCATCATTATATCACAAAAACAAAATTTTGTCAACCCCATTTTATATAAAAATCATAATATCCTTGAGTATATTCTAAAAACAATGCAAAAAGCCCGCAAAGCGTTCTGTTTTAAATTCTTCAAAATTGCTGAAACGACGACGATGAACGAAAATTTAAAATAAATTTATTGACAAATTATAAAAGAAATTGTAAAATAATATTATAGTTAAATTTTAATAAATTTCAAATTTTGTTAATAAAGTCTTAAAAAATCGGGGCTCGCCCTAAATTTTTCTTCCCTGTCAAATAAAAAATTTGTTTGAAAGCGCCATTTTCGTCATAAATTAAGTTTAGGTTAAATTTTGTTGGAAGTGTTTTTTTGTTTCTAAGCGATTGGAAATGCTCTCAATTTGTTGTGAAATTATGGAGGGGCTTGAAAATGAAATTTTATGGTTTGAGTGATGCTGAAATTGAAAAGTCTAGGGCTAGATGGGGCTTAAACAAAATTCCAGAGTCCAGGCCAACGACCTTTTTAAATGAGTTTAGGCAAGCGTTTAGCGATCCGATGATTAAAATTCTGCTTTTAATAGTTTTTATAATGTTTGCAATGGTTTTTTTCGGCAAAGCAGGAGTTTATGAGCCGATTGGAACATTGCTTGCAATCGTCATCGTTGCTGGTGTGACTGCTAAAACGGGGGTTGCAAGCGACCTAAAATATCGAGAGCTCAAAAGAAAATCCAAAAAACAAACCTGCAAAGCGCTTCGGAATGGGGATGTTTGCGTTGTGGATTTTGATGATGTTGTTGTTGGTGATAAGATAATAGTCCAATCGGGTGATAAAATCCCGGCTGATGGCGTTTTAATTGATGGCTGTTTGAAGGTCAATAACTCGGCTTTAAATGGCGAAGTTGAGCAATGTCTAAAACGAGCATCTGAAGAAGACCTTGAATTTCCAAAAAAAATAACTGGCGAGACTTTTTTGGAAGAACATTTTTTGTTTCGTGGGTCGGTTGTGGGCGATGGAGAGGGAATTTTTTGCGTCAAAAAGGTTGGAACGGAAACGATGATGGGGAAAATGGCCGAGCAAATGAAAGAATCCGAGCCAGATTCGCCCCTGAAGGTTAAATTGAAAAAATTGGCGGGTCAAATTTCAAAAATTGGATATGCGGCTAGCGTGGCTATTTTTGTTTTATATATGGCGTATTTTGTGGTTCGCGCGGGTGGAATTTCTCCATATATATCGCTTGGCTTTGAAAAAATATTTTTGGACTTTTTGGAGGCGGTTTCTCTATCCATACTAATTGTCGTTTGCGCAGTTCCTGAAGGCTTGCCGCTAATGATATCTTTAGTTTTGATGCAAAACACAAGTCGAATGCTCGACCACAATGTTTTGGTTCGAAAAGCAATCGGAATCGAAACAGCAGGCTCATTAAACATTTTATTTAGTGATAAAACTGGGACGATAACTAAAGGTCAGCTTGAGGTAACGGAGTTTTTTTTGGGTGATGGAACAGAAACCAGTCTTGAAAAGCTCCGAAAAGATTCAAAAATTCGAGCTCTTTTAAATGTCTCCATCGCAAAAAACAGCTCCTCAATGTTTGATTCAAAAAACAACGTCGTTGGCGGCAATGTGACTGATCAAGCCATAACTCGGTTTTTGGGCAAAGATGAATATGATAGCTTAAACAAAAGCGAGCAATATATTATTGGAAAACATCAAGAATTTAACTCCAAAAACAAATTTAGTCAAATAGAAATTAAAAATCTTGAAAAAGTCATATATAAAGGAGCTCCAGAGGTTTTGCTCCAAAAAGCCAAAAAATTTTTGACTGTTGATGGAAAAGTGCGAGATATTTCCTTGGAAAAGATTAATAAAAAAATCAATGAATATGCGTCGATGGCAATGAGGATTTTGGCGTTTGGATATTCCGAAAAAAATTATACCGAGAGTAATGTGAATGATGATTTGGTTATCTTGGGATTTTTAGCGATTAAAGATGAGGTTCGGCCAGAGGCAAAAAAGGCGATTCAAGAGGTTAAAAAAGCGGGAATTTCAGTTGTTATGATCACGGGAGATCGGCTGGAAACGGCGGTTGAAATAGCAAAAGACGCCGGGTTGATTGACAAGCCAAGCGACATAGCTTTAACGTCAAAACAATTAAACGAAATGTCTGATGAACAGGTTAAACAAATCATTCAAAACGTCCGCGTCATTGCAAGAGCCTTGCCAACCGATAAGTCGAGGATGGTTCGAATCTGTCAGGAGATGAATTTGGTTGTTGGGATGACTGGAGACGGTGTTAATGATTCGCCGGCTTTAAAGAGGGCGGATGTTGGATTTGCTATGGGCAGCGGAACAGAAGCTGCAAAAGAAGCTGGAAAAATTGTCATACTTGACGATAATTTTTGCTCAATCAGGGATGCGATTCTGTATGGAAGAACGATATACCACAACATTTTGAAGTTTTGCAAATTCCAGCTGACAGAGAGTTCTGAAGTGGCAGTGCTTCGCCGGCGGAAATCTTTTGAAAGAAACGGGGCTACAAACTGAGGAAAAGTGAGTTTCGTCTCAAGGCTATACTCTTCATAATCTTTGTCCTGATAGCCTTCCAAACCTGTAATAGCCTCGAAGGCACCTCGCAGCTGAATGCTCAGCTGTTCGCTGCCACGAAAGAGATTCCTGTTTTGCCAAGTTACGGCCAATGCCGCTCCAAGATCTCCTGCAGTGTTAGTCCCTTCGGGCTGAATGCTCAGCGAGTTGGGCTTGTTTGTGGAAATTTGAATATCGCAGTCGAGCAGCGTCGTGTCGGGATGTTCGCGGAAGGAAATGTTGGTATAGCGTACGGCTCCAAGGCGTGCGAAGTTGTTATAGGTGCGACGTAGATCGGCGTTGCTGTAGAACTGTCCCTGCCGGATGGCTGCGTTCTGTTCAAGAACATGGTGACGCAGATGGATCTTGTCGCTGTCGCTGCCTAAAAAGAAGACATTGGCGATGCGGTAGCGGGGATGAGGCTTAGGAAGCTTATCGTCACCGGTGATATAGTTCATCAGTTGCATCGTGACAGCGATATTGTGAGAGCCTTTGGCCGAATCGGCTTCAAATTGTATAAAATCTTTGTGAAACTTGTAATATCCTTCGTTGAGCAGTATGTTGGCGATTCTCTTGCGCTCGGCTTCAAGTTCGTCAACCGTAAACCGGTGTCCTTCGAGCGACTTGAGTTGTGGCTGAAGAATTTGCCTGATCGTGTCGTCGGCGATGCAGCTTTCTTCCTTTCACGCTGGTTTTGAGCGAGACCGAGGCGTGCATGTAGCCCATGTTTTGCATGGCTGCACGCAAGTCGTTGCAGCTCAACTGGGCCTGAAGTGTATCGTAGGCCACCGGTTTTTCACCCATCTTTTGCAGTGTGCGGTTGATCCATTTCGTAGAGTCACGTCCTGCGAGCGAATAAGTGGCAAGCGGTATCTTGAAGAAATTGAACCATTTGGAATTTGCCTTCTGCCGGACGTAGGGAGCCAATAAGGCCGCATCAAATCCTTTCGTGTCGGATTTGATTTCAACCCTGTCAAGCAGATATTTGTTCTCGGGCATGAATTTCGTGCTGGAGCAACCAGCTAACAATGCCGCGCATATGATCAGGATGATATAAGAATGTCTCAACTCCTTTGATTTTATGTGCAAAGATAACATTTTTAAGTCAAGGTAAAGGAGATTAACACATTTTT
>CADAPX010000063.1 GCA_902789925.1 Oscillospiraceae bacterium
TAATATTAAATCTTGTTCAAATTCCTCGCTTCTTTGAAAGCGCCCTCAACAAGCGGTAGGTAAATACCCATGAGACCCAGTCAAAACCTATCCTAAAATATCCGACTCTTTACCTAAAATTCCCAACAATTCCAAATATCCTGGAATGCGTTTCAAAAAACAATGCAAAAACCAAATTAACCGCCGCCAGCTCCGGGCTAACTGTAATATTAAATCTTATTCAAATTCCCTGCCTCTTTGAAAGCGCCTTTAACAAGTGGTAGGTAAATGCCCATGAGACCCAGTCAAAACCTATCCTAAAATATCCGACCCTTTGCTTAAAATTCCCAACAATTCCAAATATCCTGGATCACGTTCCAAAAAACAATGCAAAATCTAAATTAACCGCCGCCGTCTCCGGGCTAACTGTAATATTAAATCCTGTTCAAATTCCCTGCCTCTTTGAAAGCGCCCTCAACAAGTGGTAGGTAAATACCTGTGACCAAATAAACCGCAAACCCACAAATTATTTTTCGAATTAAATCAAATACAAACAACAATTTTTCATCTAATCAAAAATATAATAAATCACTGAGCTACCCTGGCAATCAAAAATTTAATAGGAATTCCCTGATTGCTAAACAAAATTTCATGCTCACTCAACAAATTATTTTCCACATATTCGCTATTATGTAAATCATGAGTGATATATTCGATTTTAAATCCACTGCTTTCAAAATATTTTTTGCTGTCTGAAAATAATGAATCATCGTCAGTTTTAAAGTGAATTATTCCATTTTTATTCAAAAAATTCTTATATTTATCTAGCTGTCTAAAGTGAGTTAATCGCTTTTTGTGGTGTTTTGGTCGA
The DNA here is from genome assembly GCA_902789925.1 of Oscillospiraceae bacterium. Taxonomy (GTDB): domain Bacteria; phylum Bacillota; class Clostridia; order Oscillospirales; family Ruminococcaceae; genus RUG12519. The sequence goes on from CADAPX010000063.1 coordinate 851, forward strand.
GGCCATGGATTGCAAAAATAAATATATATTCTGTCAACAATATCATTACTATCAAAAATTTTATCACAATATTCAACATTATATCTCGTCAGCAAAATATTTTTCGGAAAAATTCCTTCAAACTCTTTTTCGATGTTCCTGCGCGCAACACCCAAAATATCGTCGCTCATGTCTATGCCAATAAAATTCACATCCAAATTGCATCGCGCAAGCTTCGACAAAAAAACCCCTTTCCCACAACCCAATTCAAGATGAAGCGGCTGAGCTTTTTTGAACAAATTCAACCATTTTCCTTTAGCATCACACGGATTTTTTATGTAATATTCACATTTACTAAGCTCCGGCCTGGCCCAGCGCTTCCTTCTCATTCTCATTTTTTAACCACCAACATCCCTTAAAATTTCAACATATCTAACATGATATTACATTTTTTTTTAAAAAACAAGTCTTTTATTTCAATTAAATAGAAAACTCGCTCTGAGCGACAGAAATTTTAATTTTTGCGTTGTTTTTCAGAATCCGCTCACGGATATTTAAATTTATAGAATATTTTAGACAAAAAAAGATAGTTTACTCGCATAAATCGGATTTAAATAAAAAATTTTCAAAAAATTTAGCAAATGTTGATTAGGGTTATATTTGTCCCCTTAACCTCCCTCCTGAAAAATATCCGACTCATTGTCTAAAATCCCCAACAGTTCCAAATATCCTGGATCACGTTCCAAAAAAACAATGCAAAAGCCAATTAAAGCGCCGCCGTCTCACAACCATCTGTAATATTAAACCCTGTTCAAATTCCCTGCCTCTTTGAAAGCGCCCTCAACAAGCGGTAGGTAAATGACTTGAATTGGGGCTTGATCACAAACATCGATCCGCAACTTATATAAGAGCAATTCAAGTTATGGCCGGTTTGATTACAGATATGTTTGACGCCCACCATATTTTATGATATAATGCGGGACAGAAATTCAAAAGTGAGAGTGAGCCAATACAATGAAAGCATGGTGTTATTTTAATTTTAAACATTATATTAATAAAGCTTATGCTGATAAGATTCCAAACGAAGAATGGTGGGAAATCTCCTTCCCATGCGAATATGAGATTTTAGACAATGGAATAATAGAGGCAAAAATTGATTGTAGATATTTTGGGTATGAGTTAGAGCCGAAAAATTATGATACTGAGGGAAACCCAATCCCACTTATTGTAGTATACAGGATTAGTCCGTATAAAAAAAGAGATTTTCTTATTTTTGATAACAATAAATGCTTCTCATTAAAAAACGCCCAGGTTTATCCTAATGCGTCTACCATGGTATGTAGAGCAACGGAATATTTTATATCATATAACGTTGACAAAAATCGTATGTTTAAATTTTTTTCAAAAACTAAAGTTAAATCTATAAAAATATTTGCCGAAACGCTTAATGAGTTTAAAAATACGGACATATTTTTCAAAGGGGAGAGTGACATATTTTTCAAAGGGGAGAGTGACATATTTTTCAAAGGGGAGAGTCCCAAAACATTTGATGAGCTTAAAGATAAAACATATCTCAAAACGTTTGAGCAATATAAACATAGAGAAATATTTGTCAAATACAATAGTTATCAGGTAGAAGTTAGCTATATTTTCAAAGAATCCGTTAATATCAATAAAAATAACATTTCTAAAATATCAGCGCAAATTGGTAATTCACCTGATTCCCCTAGTAAATATAGTGTGTATATCCAAATAGATTTGGATGAAGCTGCTGACCCCGATAAAGCTTATGATGATGTTGACACTGATAAAGTTTATGATTATTTAGAGGAAATTGCAATATATTTTCAGCTTTTTTATCCTAGCAAAATTAAAATCGATCATGTGTATACAATACTGGAAGATGTTGACCAGGAAGTGGACACAATAATAGACGATGTCCGTCATGAAGCAAAAATAATAGAAGACGATAACTGTTTTGAATTTGTCACTTTTTATTTGGAAAACTTTTACGACCGCGTTGCTATGTTTAATAAAAGTTCTTTAAGCGCCAATGATCCTACTATTACAGGGAACATTTTAGATTTTTTGAAAACATGTTATGACAAGATTGCTTATAGAACATGTGATAGTTACTTGAGAAACATTAGGCATTTTATTTTTGATTCTTCAATATTCATAGAAGACAGTTTTTTGTGTTGTTTTAGGTTTATTGAACTTTTTTATAAGGATAAAAAATTGAATAATGGGCAAGGACAAGAACCTGAATGCGTATCAAACAATAAGATTATTGGAGAAATGATTAAGAATCACTATGATAAAGAAAAACTGAATAATAAGCAAAGAAAAAAATTGGCATTTTGTATTGTTCGCTTAAGAGATCATTATTCACATTACGGATACTACTTACCTAGAAGTGGCATAGAATACGGCACCAAAAGAGAAAAAAAGCAACTTGATGAATCTGAAATATGTAAGAAATTAAACAATATAGAATCCATTATTTCCAAGATAAAGGATGCTGAAAAGGACAGCGAAAAGTACGTTGATGATATAATTAAGGCATGCGATAAAATTAGGCCGATATTAACAGAAATTATTAATTCCCAACAAGGCAAAGGGAAGCAATACAAAGTCGTTGGATTCTTTGAGATGTATGAAAAACTTCGCGTGATACACAGAATAGCGATGAACATTATTTTCAAAAGTATATTGGGATATGAATCTCATGGATTTCCCATGCTTGCCGAATTTTGATTAGAAAGTTGGATTTTTTAATCAAAAACTTTAATTGAGACAAATATAACCTAACTAAATCACAATAAACATTTGACTCTTTATAAATAAAATGCTATAATCCCTTTAAAGAGCCGTTTAAACCGCAGTCGTGAATTTTGGGGGAAATGTTAAAATGAAAAATTTACTCGTTGCTCAATCTGGCGGACCAACAGTTGCAATTAATTCGACATTGATGGGAATATATGAATTTGCTAGAAAAAAAGTGAATAAAATTTATGGTGCTAGATTTGGAATAAAAGGTCTTTTAGATGAAAATATATATGATTTGTCAAAAATTATAGACAAAAGCAACCTCTCACTGCTGCCTCAAACCCCAGCATGCGCACTTGGGTCGTGCCGTCAAAAATTAAAAGATCCAAACGAATCCTCCGAGCAATATGAAAATTTAATTAAAATTTTTAGAAAATATTCGATTAATTATTTTATATATATCGGCGGAAATGATTCTATGGATACTGTGACTAAAATCTCAAACTATTTGAAAATTAGCGGTATAGACGATATTATTGTTGTTGGAGCCCCAAAAACCATAGATAATGATCTATTTGAGACAGACCACTGCCCCGGGTTTGGATCCGCCGCAAAATATATCGCAACAAGCATCTGCGAATTAGAGCGCGATTGCTCAGTATACTCACTCCCGGCCGTGACATTGGTTGAAATAATGGGACGAGACGCGGGCTGGCTGACAGCTGCTTCTGCGCTATCCCGCCTAAATGGCGCCAGTGGCCCTTCATTAATATATTGTTGCGAAAAAGTATTTGATATACAGTCATTTTTTAATGATATTGATGAAAAATTTAAGCAAAAAAATAACAACATACTGATAGCTTTAAGTGAGGGAATTCATGACAAGAATGGAAAATATATATCTGAAATTGGCTCTAAAAATTATTTGGACGAATTTGGCCACAAGCAAAACGCCGGCGCTGCGAAAATTTTAGACGGTTTTGTGAAAAAAGAGTTTGGATGCAAGGTGCGGTCAATAGAAATCAACACATTACAGCGCTGCGCAGCCCACATCGCCTCCCTAACAGACATCAAAGAGTCTATAAAACTCGGAGAAAAAGCCGCGGAATGTGCGCTAAACAATATGTGCGGAGAAATGTCAACAATAATTCGAAAAAGCAACAATCCATACCAAGTCGAATATAAATCAGCTCCGTCAAATCTCGTCGCAAACAAGGTGAAGCGCCTGCCAGACGGAATGATTTCGGAGTCTGGAAACGACGTGACAATTGAAGCTATCGAATATTTAAAGCCTCTAATCCAGGGCGAGCTTAAAATCCAATACAAAAACGGAATACCTGTCCACGCGAATTTGTTTCAAACATGAAATATTGAGAATTTTTTTTATGGCTCCGATATATAATATAATAAAAATAAAATATTGGAGTTGTTGCGTATGAAAATTCAATTAAAGCCCCTCGTCGTGAGCTTGTTGATCAGCCTGGGCGTTGGCACAGTCGCAAGCATCCTAACATCAGGAAGCTACAGCATATATGAAAATTTATCAAAGCCCCCTTTAAGTCCTCCTGGCTTTATATTTCCCGTTGTTTGGATAATTTTATATATATTGATGGGAATAAGCGCCTATTTGATATATATATCAGACTCAGACGAAAAAAATCTAGCTTTAAAATTTTATGCAGTTTCACTGATTGTCAATTTCTTTTGGCCAATATTTTTCTTTAAATTTGGTTTATTTTGGCTTGCATTTTTTTGGTTATTATTGCTAATATTCATTGTCGCTGTGACATTAATTTTGTTTAAAAAGATAAATCCAACTGCTGCGTGGCTTTTGGTTCCATATTTAATATGGATATTATTTGCTGCATATTTGAATTTATTCACCGCCATTTTAAATTAAATAAATATATAAAATATATAAACAAGTCCTGGACATTTTTCGAATTTTCTGGGACTTGTTTATATTAAACAAAAATATAATTTGCTAATATGTTAATATATTTTACTATGTTAGTTATCTATGTCTCTTGATGGAAAAAATTCGTTTATTGGAAATTCTATGTTTTTGAAAACATCACATGGATTTTCAGATGTGTTGGTGCACTCCTTTTCCGGTATGCAATAATCATATACAGGGACCATCATTTGAACCTGCCTTTCCATCTGAACAATCGAAAATATACCTATGCTGATGAATATATTCTTTTGCGGTAAAACATTTTCGAAAGAGCCTTCAAAACATGAACATATAGAACTTGGCAATGAGCAGGAACACCATTCGCTCGCAATATCGGCGCACTCTTTAGAACAACTGGACAAAAGCATCGGTTCTGCGATTTGGACGGTGACTTTGGGAAGTCCCTGGGGATTTGAAGAACTCAAACCATCATTTTGAATATTACTAAAAGTTTTAACGCTGCCTTCGCTTCCAAATAGCACAACTTTTTTACAAAATGTACAAACACCCGTCACCTCAGTCGCGCTTGAAAGTGGCGAACTATAAACGGAAAGTGTGACTGAAAAGTAAAATGTCATGTCAACAGAATAAAAACCCTTGTGGAATGGAACCGGCTCAACGGACATAACAACGTCCATGACCTCAACACTTTTTGGTTTAACCAAATATGCTTCATCTACTATCGGCTGAGTTGCGTCTGTGAAAAAGACTCTTAAATCTTCCAAACAGTCTTTATCCCCACAGCTATCGTATATTCTATCCGCGTTTATGCAAACAGCTTCACGAATGTTTCCGCTGTTTTTAGCGTTGCCACAAAACGTGTTTGACATGCTTTCGCCAGTATTGCGGCTGGATTTTGCCGAATTTTCGAAATTTTTGTCTAGCATATTAACCCTCCTGATTATAAAATTAAAAGCTTCTGCTTCATTTCATTCTATGTCATAGCTCCAAATTTGTGAAAACAATCTAAAAATATTCACTATACAAACAGTAATATTTTATGTGCGATTAATTATATTTTTCGATTGGGTTATATTTGTCTCAAGTAAAACCCCTGCTTAAAATATCAGGCTCTTTACCTAAAATCTCAAACA
>CADAPX010000064.1 GCA_902789925.1 Oscillospiraceae bacterium
TTTAAAAGCGCCCGCGAGAAGTGGTAGTTAGGCATCCTCAAGGGCGGGCCCCTTAAAACCTCTGCTTAAAATATCAGGCTCTTTACCTAAAATCCCAAACAATTCCAAGTATCTTTGACTACACTTAAAAAAACACCACAAAAGCAACCCCCCTCCGCCAGCTCCGGGCTAACTGTAATATTAAACCTTCTTGAAGCTTGAATCCTTTTGAAACCCTCCGTAACAAGTGGTAGTTAGGCATCCTCAAGGGCGGCCCCTTAAAACCTCTGCTTAAAATATCAGGCTCTTTACCTAAAATCCCAAATAATTCCAAATATCTTTGACTGCGCTTTAAAAAACAACGCAAAAACAACTTCCCCGCCTCCGTCTCACAACTAACTGTAATATTAAATCCTTCTCAAGCAACAGTTCCTTTAAAAGCGCCCGCGAGAAGTGGTAGTTAGGCATCCTCAAGGGCGGGCCCCTTAAAACCTCTGCTTAAAATATCAGGCTCTTTACCTAAAATCCCAAATTCTAAATATCCTTGACTGCGCTTTAAAAAACACCACAAAAACAACTCCCCGCCGCCTGCTCACAACTAACTGTAATATTAAACTTTCTTAAAGCTTGAATCCTTTTGAAGCCCTCCGCAACAAGTGGTAGTTAGGCGTCCTCGAGGGCGGCCCCCTTAAAACCTCTGCTTAAAATATCAGGCTCTTTACCTAAAATCTCAACCAATTCCAAATATCTTTGACCAAGCTTTAAAAAAACACCACAAAAGCAACTCCCCGCCGCCAGCTCACAACTAACTGTAATATTAAACTTTACTCACATTCCCATCTCTTTGAAACCCTCCGTAAAATCACGTCCATTTAAAACTCTCTCACGCCTTTTAACCTTGGTTCGTTAAGGAATTTTCGAAAGAGTCAGATGATATTTTAAATGAGGTTTAACTTGCATGGTTTATAGTTCGCCGGCGGCGGCAAAATCAGCAAGCATCATCGTTTTTTAAGGCTCATTCGAGGGCGCTCAATCAAAGTCAGGTTGTTAAATCAAATTCTGATGTTTTCGCTTAAAGAAGGATTAAGGAGACAAATATAACCCAACAAAATAGTACAGTTAGTGATTTTTTGTGATTCACCTTGCAACCCCTCGCGCGCCCACATCAAAAATTTTTTTCAATTTACTCTTGACATCCAATTTTTAGTATGCTATCATGTACGCATATTTTTTATCCCTTTCTTTTGTTGCTCCGTTTTTTTCAGCTATTTTTGTGTGCTAATATGTTTTAAAATTGTAAATAATATGTTAATTTTTAAGAAAATATTGACTTTTTTGAACCTTTTTGGTATAATTATGTTAATCTACGATTGCCCATTAAATAGATGATAAAATATTTTTGGAGTGAATTATTTTGAATTTGAAAAATTTTGCTAAAAGGTTTATTTTAATTTTTGTGGCGCTCGCCCTTTTGACGTTTGGATCCTGTTCGGTTTATGCTGAAGGCGAAGAGATGGAATTTTATATTAATATGGCGTTAGCTAATTATCAATATAGCACCTTTCTGTTGAATAAAGTTGATCGCGCGCTTGTTATGCAAACGGGCGAGGATGGGAATTTGTTGAAGAAAGAAAAACTAACAAAAGAGGAGCAAAGTGTTTATGATGAGATCAGAAAGGTTGTTGACGAACTGGTTAAATTAGCCAATTCGGACAATTCTATTTTGTCAGCTGACGTCAAAAAAACTAAAGCTATCTATAACTGGATTAATGAAAACATAAGTTATGACGAAAAATCCTTACATCCATCCTCGTCTTTCGATTTTTCTAAAGGCGTTGAAGGAGAGATCATCTCCATAAATCCAAATGCGAGGGAGCAAAGTGCGCTTAATGCATATAAAGACAAAACAGCAGTTTGCGCAGGAAAAACCCTACTGTTTGAGTTGATGATGAAAATGGCGGGCTTGTCTTGCGTACGTGTTGGAAATTTTACTCACGCTTTTAATGCTGCTTGGCTGGATCGCGGAGACGGCGAACCATGCTGGATGTTTGTTGATCCAACTGAAACAGGTGATGACCCTCTTTCACAATTCAGCAAAGCCATATTTGAGCCGGGCCAAAGCTTCGACAAACCTTTTAAATATGATTCCAAAGCTTGTAATGAAGGTTTTATTGTATTGGGTTTTGGGATCCATTTTGTATGCGACATATATTCTTCAATGGATTCTTCTATTCCAAATATGGTAACTATAGATAACCCTGACGGCTCCGCAATATATTGCAGACGCTCAGCTAGTTGTGCGGGCGCGATTTACGACAAAAAATCTTCAGATTCTCAAGTTTTTGCTTTGCCGAAAGACTTAGTGTGTTTGAGCAAGAGATGGAAGCTGAGCGGTGACTTTAAGACCATCGAAAATCTTGATGCTTTTGTTCAAAAGGGGATTCAACTAGACATTTGCGAGACTAGTTTTTGTCAAACTGTTGAGAAAGACGGAGTTTTGTTTGAAATATATGGCGGTGGCTTCGAAGCTCAAAAGGATAGCGAAGGAAAGACCATATGTCACGACAAAAAGCCAGTTTATCCAAAAAGCGTTTTGCGCATAAAACCTAAAAGTGGCGTTTTTGTCAGTGAAGTTTCGATTCCCCAAGAGCTTGAAATATTTTTGGGCGATGTTGATAAAATTCAAGTCGAGTCTGAATCCATAAAAACTGTCAAATATAGTCTCTTGCCACGCTGCGAATCTTTAAAAGAAGGGGTCGAGCTGCCGGATTCTGTTAAATTTGAAAAGGTTGTCAAGCCTTCTGAAAGCGCTCAAACAGCAGCCCCCAATCCTAAAACCACCGAATGATTGCATTTTAAGCAGGAAAATATATGTATTTTATTTGCTGCATAGTATTTTTTAATATGCAGCAAATATGTTTTTTTATATAAAAATTTTATACTGGATATGGAATTTTCAAAAGCATTATTACTGTCAAAATCAAGACAAACAGCCCATTAACGCTAACATACAAAACCCTCAACTTTTTTTTGCCTATCTTATTCGCCATACATCCGATTAATATGCACGCTAAAATCAGTCCAACTATAACGCCATAAAAAATAATATGCATTTGTTCTACTGAAAGTAATCTATTAGCAACCGACGCAACGACGCAACTTATCGCATACGTCCCTGGCAAAATCATCAAAATACCGGCAGTTTTTGCATATTCAAGACGGTGTTCTCGCAAAAATATGATAAACATCAACAATATCACAACTATTATTGCAATAGCTTCAAAAAACATCTAACTATTCCTCCAATAATTTTTTCCTGTATGACAGCGCTAATTGTTCCGCTTTATTGTTTGCAAATTTATAATATATTTTATTATTTAGGATTTTAGGCATATATTGTTGTCTAACAAAATGATTTTTAAATTCGTGCGGATATTTATAGTTTTGATTTCTCACTTCATTTCCCTCTCCATCAAAGTGCATATTCTGGAGACATCTTGGAATTTCGCCTATTTTTCCGTTCTTCACATCATGCATAGCCTCATTTATCGCACAATATGCGCTGTTGGATTTTGGAGAGGTTGCGAGGAGAATGACCGCGTTTGCAAGGGGAATTCTCGCTTCTGGAAGCCCCAACTGAATCGCAACATCAACACATGATTTTACTATTGGTATTATATTTGGATACGCAAGCCCAACATCTTCGCACGCAACAACCAAAAGGCGCCTGCAGGGGGAAATTAGATTCCCGGCCTCTAAAAGCCTGGCCAAATAATGAAGCGCTGCGTTTTCATCGCTTCCTCGTATGGATTTTTGCAAAGCAGACAAAAGGTCAAAATGTTCATCCCCCTGGCGGTCATATCTATTGCCGCTTTTGGGGGTTAATTTTTTAGCAATTTCCAACGTTATATGAAAATTTTTGGCCGATATACAGCATAGTTCAACTGTGTTTATAGCTTTTCTGACATCGCCGCCACAACTACATGATATGTGGCTCAGCGCATCTTTGTCACAGGCTATTTTGGCTTTCAATTCTTCTTCCATATATTTAAGGGCGCGCCCTATTGCAAAAGCCACGTCGCGCGGAGAAACAGGCTTAAACTCAAAAACAGTCGACCGGCTCAAAATCGCGTTATAGACATAAAAATACGGATTCTCAGTTGTTGAGGCGATCAAAGTCACGCTCCCATTTTCGATATATTCTAAAAGGCTCTGCTGCTGCTTTTTATTAAAATATTGTATTTCATCCAAATATATTAGTATGCCATTTTGGCCAAAAATAGTGTCAACTTCCGACAAAATATTTTTTATATCCGACAAAGAAGCACTCGTTGCATTCAGATAGTGCAGGCGCATGTTGGCTTTTTGAGCTATTATTTTCGCAACAGTCGTTTTCCCAGTCCCGGATGGACCATAAAAAACCATGTTTGGAACATAATTTGAATCCGCAATCGCCCTAAACGGCTGGCCTTTTTGCAAAAGATGTCGCTGCCCAACAACTTCATCCAGCGATTTTGGGCGAATTTTATCAGCTAAAGGCAAAATACCCTCCTAATACTTCAAAATTTAATATATAGGATATTTTTGACACAATTCGTGGACAATTTCGGAACACATTCTTGCATTTTGCTCAAAATCAGTTGCTGCAAGATATATGCAATTGGCGATTTTGTCCATATCAGAGACTTTCAATCCTCTAGTTGTTATCGCTGGCGTTCCGATTCTGATTCCACTTGTCACAAACGGGCTTTGAGGGTCGTTGGGAATAGCGTTTTTATTGACGGTTATGTGGATTTTGTCGAGATTTTGTTCCATCTGTTTGCCTGTTATTTTAAATTTTTGCAAATCCACCAAAATCAAGTGGTTATCGGTTCCGCCTGAAACCAGATCAAATCCTTTTTTAACCATTTCATCCGCCAATTTTTTAGAATTTTTAACGACATTTTCTTGATATTCTTTAAAACTTGGCTTTAAAGCTCCAAAAAAACAAACAGCTTTGCCCGCGATAACATGCATAAGCGGCCCACCCTGTGTTCCTGGAAAAATTGCTTTATCGATCTTTTTCGCTATTTCCTCGTCATTGCTCAAAATGATTCCGCCTCTTGGCCCGCGCAACGTTTTGTGTGTTGTTGATGTGACAATGTCAGCATGTGGAAATGGAGAGGGGTGCAAACCGGTTGCGACAAGCCCTGCGATATGAGCCATGTCAACCATTAAAAGAGCTCCAACTTTTTTGGCAATTTGTGATATGAGTTCAAAATTTATAACTCTGGGATATGCAGAAGCGCCGGCAACAATCAATTTAGGCCTGTTTTCAACTGCCAATTTTTCCAGCGCATCGTAGTCGATATGCTGCGTTTTGGGATCAAGTCCATACGGGATAAAATTGTAATATTTTCCAGATATATTAACCGGGGAACCGTGGGTCAGATGGCCCCCTTCAGCGAGATTCATTCCCAAAACAGTGTCGCCTGGCTTTAAAAATGCAAAATACACCGCATTGTTGGCATTAGCGCCAGAGTGGGGTTGAACATTAGCAAAATTTGCATTAAACAACTTTTTAACTCGATCAATTGCAATATTTTCAACAACATCCACATATTCACAGCCGCCATAACAGCTGGAGAGACTATATTCTCGCTGGCGATCAGCTCCAAATTATTGCGCTGGCGACCAAGCTCTTTTGCTATCGCGTCACCCACCTCGGCGTCATATTCCTTTAAAATATCAATGTTGTTCATTTTTGATTCAAACATACACACCCTCCCAGTGCCAAAATAAAAATTCCGCTTTAATTATACAGCATTAAAGCCGACATTTCAATAAAATATAGAAAAAAATAACGCCACTATACGTGGGTTTGAATTGGGTTATATTTGTCCCCTTCTAAGTCCTTGCGAAAAAATCCAATTCTTTGCCAAAAATCCTCAATAATAATCAATATCCTTGACATCATTCTAAAAAACAATGCAAAAACTATGTGAGCGCCGCCAGCTCACAACTAACTGTAATATTAAATCTTTCTCATATTCCCTGCCTCTTTCTAATCCCCCTCAACAAGTGGCAGGTAAAGGCCAGCAAGACAAAAATATATAAAAAAATAAAGCCACCAACCAGCGACCTTATATAAAATATCTAAATTGAAAATAACTAAACACGCTCAACTTTTCCCGACCGCAAACAGCGAGAGCACGCATGCAAGTGACACGGAACTCCTCCGACAAGAGCCTTAACTCGGCGAACATTCGGTTTCCAAGAGCGATTAGAACGCCTGTGCGAATGCGAAACTTTAATCCCAAAAGAAACAGCTTTGCCGCAAACATCACACTTAGCCATATACCAAACACCCCCCATATCGTCTATTTATATATCAAATCACAAAATCACACAAATGAACTTCAACACATCATAAACAAAAAAACAACCCACAAAACTTTTTAAACTGCCAATCGCGAATCCCCTGAACGAAATCCGCGATATAGCAAATTGCTTACAATACGGATAGACCGCACAATGCTTTAGCGAAATCAACCCCCGACAGGTCGCGACGGGCCAGAGCCGAACTGGCCTCTATCGAACTTCAACAAATTTTGATCGGGATTGACTACACTTGTCGAGTCGCGACGGGCCAGAGCCGAACTGGCCTCTATCGCACCTCAACAAATTTTGATCGGGACTAGCCTACCTTGTCGAGCCGCGACGGGCCAGAGCCGAACTGGCCTCTATCGCACCTCAACAAATTTTGAACGAGACTAGCCACCCTGTCGAGTCGCGACGGGCCAGAGCCGAACTGGCCTCTATCCGACCTCAACAAATTTTGATCGGGATTGACTACCCTTGTCGAGTCGCGACGGGCCAGAGCCGAACTGGCCTCTATCCGACACCAACAAGTTCTAAAACGGGGCTAGTCACCCTGTTGGATCGCGACGGGCCAGAGCCGAACTGGCCTCT
>CADAPX010000065.1 GCA_902789925.1 Oscillospiraceae bacterium
TTCTCCTCGGCTTTTTGCAAGGTCCAGTATGTCTAAAACCTGGGCATATTTAATAGGGCTTGCCATCGCAACGACTCCCTGACTATTTTTGCCATATTGGTTTAATTTACAAGGGTCAACATATTTAATGACAATTTCAGCGCCTCTAGCGGCCTCCAGAAGCTTTTGCAGATTTCGGGCAGTTTTTGATATAAAAATTTTGTCAATATGCCTGCCGGATTTTATTGCTTCTTCAACGGAATTTTTTCCCAGTATTATTTGACTAAACATATCAAACCACCCATCTTTTAAAAATATTTCTAAAAATATTTCACCCCAACATTATAGCACGTTATTTCATATTTTGCACCTATTTACGAAATTTTTTCAAAAAATTTTTATAAGCTTGGGTTAGATTTGTCCCTATAAGATCCCTTGCTTAAAAAATTTGCCGCTTGATTCAAAAAAACCTGGAAAAATCAAAATATCCTTAAATATTTTAAAAAAACAATGCAAAAACCAAGCTAACCGCCGCCGTCTCACAAACCAACTGTAATATATAAACTCATTCAGACTCCGTGTCTTTTTCAAAATATCCATAACAAGTGGTAGTTAAATGACCTCAAAAATAATTTATTTTTAATTTTAATTGAATATTTATTAAATTATGCACTTGGTGAGGCCGAGTTTTCAACTTTCAATTTTTTAAATATTAATTTGTGAAGATCCCGTGTTTATAATGTTTTTGGCCGGTAATACTGCTTGTAAATATTAAATTGTTGAAAACTTGTTTATTCAAGTGGAAAACTTTTTGATTTTATTGTTAGGAAGTATGTTGAAAACTATGTTGAAAATGTTAAAAACTCATTATATATGGGATTTATTATGTTAAAAAAATTGTTGAAATTTGAAAAACATTTTAACTTTTGCAAAAAACATATTTTCAACAAAAACAAAAAGCCCATAAATGGCGGGCTTTTTTATTGCAAACGGTCATTTTTGATTTTTGCGGCGAGCGCGAAAATATTCAACATTGTTATTTACGATAAAGTTGAAAAAATTGGCTTGATTTAATCAGTTATTAAGATATTTTGGGTTTATTGGGTTTTGTTTTGAAATACTTTAGCTATACGCGAATTTAAAAAACCAGTGGAAAATAAACTGCAATTCAATTTTCAGATTCAATTGATTCATATATTCCGTCTCGAACAGCTTCAGCGATCAAATTAATTGTTTTGTCACTAAATTTTTCTTGATAATTTTCAAGTTTTTTACTGTTGCGAAGGGCTTTTTTCACTTTGTTGACTAATTCATCATTATCATTAATAAATCTCGCTGTGCATTTAGAATTTATTAAATAGTCAACCGAAACGCCGAAAAAGTTTGCGATTTTTATCAACATTTTGGAATCTGGCTCACGCCTTCCCTGTTCATACATTCCGATGGTGCTGGGGGAAATGCCCAATTTTCCAGCCAAAGCTGCCTGAGTCATTTTCATTTTTTTTCTTAATTTTTTTAAACATTCACCAAACATAGTAATCCTCCAAAAATATATTGTTTTATTTAAAATGTGACTTTTTTAGTGCAAAAAAAGCAAATATATTGACACGCCACACTTTTAGTGGTATCCTGGATTTAACACCTAATGTGTTAATAATGCTTTGAAAGTCATAGGGGGATGACACAAATGAAAAAATTAATGCGTGAATATAAAATCACGGCTCAAAATCTTTACACTGCTCTCAACAAATTAAAACACAACACTGTTAAATATAAAATCCTGCTGTCTGAATATCAACACGCTTGTTATATACACCGCCATCTGGAAAAATACTGCAAAGCGAGGGGGATGATATGAGAATTGTGTCCTTCGATAATTTGTTTGAATCGGATATGGCAAAACTTGCAAAGCTGGCCAAAAATTCAAATTCTGAAAAAATACAAACCCTGAAAAAAATGTTATCCTCGGTTATTCTTGAGGAACTAAGCGACAGGCAGAGGCAAGTTTTGGACATGTATTTTAATCAAAAAATGAATTTTAGTCAAATTGCCAAAACATTAAAAGTCAATAAAAGCACAGTGTCTAGAATAAAAACTTGCGCATTCAATAAAATTCGCAGAATTCTCAAATACTATAACGTTAGATGATTTAAATGGTGTATTTTTGAAATAATATAGATCCATCATTTTTTTGCTTTTTAGTTTTGTTTTAGCAACTGGCCTTTAAGTATTTAGGATGGTTTAGATTTTTTTAACAGAATTTTCGTTTGAGTCAAGTTATAGTCTTTTTAAGGCGCATTTTACTGAAATTCCAGAAAAATTCCAGCGCAGTTAAACATTTTAAGCTCTTTTGGTTATAAACAGACTCTTTTAAATATTTTATGTTTTTGCAAAACTCAGTCCATTTATTTTTATAACTTTTTCTTGTCTTTTGGGAATCGCAGTGTAATATGGCATTACACACAACCTGATCCTGGCATGACGCGAACGATAGAGCGCTTTTAACTGCGCTTTTTGAATTTTTAAATCTCATTTTCAAACGACATCCTTTAAACAAAATACTAAAATCAACCCTATATACTATTTTACACTAAAACGAACTAAAAGTGTATATAATTAATAAATTATTTACAGTATGTTCATAAAAAATTTACAAAATCTGCGATTTTTAGCAATATAAAAGCAATTTGGAAAATAATGTTAATATGTTGAATTGTCAATATAGTCCTTTAATTTATTGACTATATTGAGTATAGTAGAATTTTTAAAGTGATATGACGATCTATTTGCGACTAAATAATAAATAACAGAAAAAATATGATCATATATGGTTAAATTGATTTTTTTTAAAGTGTAATCAGAATCTATGACATCAATGACAACATCCGCCATGTCGATATACAGGCCCAGCTCAGGGGAATCTTGAACTTTGATTATGCTTGCGTCTCTAGACTGTTTTAAAAAATAATTCATAGCAACATTTGGATATTTAGTTACAACACGCAAAGCAGCGCCCATATTATCCTTAAAATCCTTTTTTGAAATGACAGCCATGTTCGACTTGCGAAGTTTTAAATCCAGCAATTCAAGCACTAGCGGCTTATATTCCGCCAAAACATCGCTTCCAGCAACGCCAATGTCTGCGGCTCCGCGCTCAACATATGTTGTCACATCCATGGGGTTGACTAAATATGCGCAGATTCCATTCATGTTTTTCTTAAAAAGCAGCCTATTGTTGAAATTTAAATCATTTTTATCGCAAAGTCCAATAAAAGTTAATATATCAAAAAATATTCGTCCAAATATATTATCTGGCAGGGCGATTGCTATTGTTTCGTTCAAGCTAGATCCCTCCATTTCCGATTTCGTTAAATTTTATAGTCACTTTAGCTTTAATTGATTTATCCATATTTTTTCCACAATATACACTTTTTCCTTCGCTAACCAGCTGACACACTTTTTCATAGACTTTGGCTAAATTATCCGAATAATCATATAATAAAAAAACGTCAATGTCATATTTTTTTGAACATTTTAAGTTATTTATTAAGTCCAAATAGATTGAAAAGCCAATGGCGCGACCGGGCTTTCCAAGGTGTTTCATAAGGCGAGTGTATTGGCCGCCAGCAACGACATGGGATGGAACATTTTTGACAAACCCTTTAAATATTAGACCATCATAGTAATTCATGAATCCAGTTGTTATAGACATATCAATTATAAAATTAACTTTCGTTTTATTTTGAACAACCTCAACAATTTTTTGCAATTCATTTAATTTTTCAATTGCTTCAACATTTTTCATTTTGCCAATTAGTTTTGGAATGGCATTTTTTGCAGGACCGTATGTTGAAATCAGATTAAAAATTTGCTCTGTTATGTTTTGATCAATTCCCATTATGCCGCATAAAGCCTTGACTCCAGGGATATTTTTTCCTTCAATGAATTTAAAGAGTTGAAGTTGCCTTTTTTTTTTTTTTTTATTTTTTAATAAAGCGAAAATAACTCCCAGATGTGATATATTTAAGACGCATTCATCTGAAACAAGATGTAAAGATTCGGCAGCCAGCCCAACGACCTCGCATATATTATAAAAATCTATGTCGCCTATACATTCAACGCCAGATTGATTTATTTTTTCATATTCATTGTTTTTCTCACACGCTCTAAATACATTATCATTATAATATATTTTTCTGATTTGATTCAATTTTATTCGCGAACTTTTGGCGATTGAGAAGGTGGTATCCGGCTTTAAAGCCAACAAATTTCCATTAAAATCCGTGAATGTTATCATTTTGTCATCATTGAAAAAATGTTTGCTGTTTAAATAAAAGTCATATTTTTCGAATTTATTTGTTTTTAGTTTAAAATATCCATATTTTTCATATAGCTTGCTTAACTTGAAAACAAGCATTTCTTCGCTGTTTTGAGCGGCTAGAGTTGAGCTCATAGTAAACACCTCCCTTCCTAAGAATAAAGTTAAATTATATACTGAATTTTTTATTTATTATTGTCAATTGATTAATTATGATATAAATAAAAATATTTATTAATGGTTTAAAATAGTCATCACGCGGGCAGTTTGCCTTTCAAAGCTGAAATTTTCATCAACACAAATTGCCGGCGGTATTTTTACCAACTTCCATTATATCACATGATTTTTTATTTGTCCACCCATTCATTTTAATTTAATATATCTAGATTTTTCCTTACTATTTTTTTCATTATAAAATTTAAAATAATATGGGAATAATATAATCACACGATATTTTAGATAGAAAAATCATAGGGAGATGAAAATTTATGAGATCAATGACAAAAGGCGCAATGGTTGGACTTGCAACGGGCGTTTTGGCTGGCGCAGCTATAGTTAAAGCCTCAAAGATGAAAAAATTTAACAACAAAAAAACAGAACGCGCAGTTAAATCCATAGAAACCGCAGTTCAAGATATTGTCAAAATGATAAAATAAAATTTTACCACACAGTCATATTATAACTAAATATTAAATAATAATTCCGAATTAATTTGATAAAATGCGAATAAAATTGTTTTTTTAGTAAAATAATATATATATATTGTTATTTAGGAGGAATTTTAAATGGATGAAGCCAACAGAAGCATTTCTTGCACAGTCGAGCAGTGTAAAAATCATTGCTCAAGCGAAAACTATTGCGCGTTAAAAAACGTTCGAATTGGAACCCATGAACCTAATCCCAAAATGAGCGAATGCGTCGACTGTCAATCCTTTGAACAAAAATCGCCTAGTGAAAAGTAATATTTTCAAGCATATCATAAATTAAAATCTCAGTTCATTTTTATATGACTGGGATTTTATTCTGATAACTCAAAGCGCAATCATATCGGAGCTGGTTTGAACGTCTATTTTTTCAATGATTGACGGGTTCGCATCTAAATTTTTGTTTATTTACTTGCTTTTAGGGTAAATGTTGCGCCCCATCGCTTTAAAATAACAACCTGAGAAAAGCCCCCAGCAATCAAGGCCTGCTTTTCGTGGGCAACGGTTAGCGGCGTGTCAAAGTGGAAAATTTCGTTATTTTTTACGTTTTGTTGTTTTTTCAGTCGCAAAAATTCCTGCCTATGGAAAAGTTCTTCTTGATCTGAAAGCGAAAAATAATCTGTTAGTATAAAATATCCACCTTGGTTCAAAGATTTTCGCAGTTTTACATAAAGCGGAATTTTTTCTTCTTTGGTAAAGTGATGCAGCGATTCGACGGACACTGCTGCGTCAAATGAGTCTTGCCCAAACGGAACATCAAAATATGATCCCAAAATCAAAGTTAAGGATTTATCGCTGAATTTTTTTCTCAGAGCGTCAAGCATTCCCGGAGCGAGGTCAATTCCAGTTATTTGCGCTTGGGGGTTGAGTGAAAAATATTCTTCCAGTTCAAGCCCAGTTCCACAGCCTAGATCAAGAACCTTTGCAGATGTTTTCTTCGGCAGGCAATTTGCTGTATATGGATAAAATTCCTTGGCAGCGAAGATGCAATTAAGCTGGTGTGAATCATATGTATCTAATCGTTTGTCGAAAAACTTGTCCATTTTCTCAAGCATTCGGCATCCCCCTTTTTAAATCACAGTCCCAATGCAAACAGTGTACCACATAAACAAAAATTTGTCAACCCCCATTTGATCAGGGAGCTGACAAACTAAAAATTAATGATTTTGATCAATTTATTTTACATCTTAGAGTTGAGCATTT
>CADAPX010000066.1 GCA_902789925.1 Oscillospiraceae bacterium
GGGCTTTTAAAAAATTTTTTACTATAAAACTTTCCATATTGAGTTATGTCGATAAATGAAAATTCTTTAGGCATATTTTTTTCAATCAGCGCAACATATTTGAATTCATTAGATTTTATTAGATTTATTAATTTTCTAATCCTGTCAAAAATAGCCGTCTTATCTAATATATCAAAACTTTCAACAAATTTTTCTTGCATATTCAAAGAAAGCTCTCTCGAGATGAGTGGAGAAATGCCTTCAATCGTTAAAAGCAACGCTTTGTCCAAAAAACAGCCCTTGGTTTCACACACTTTGCCAACAATATGCGCAGGGTCATTTTCCAAAATGTTCAGCTTAGTCTTTGAAGGAACCGATTCATACTTGATTTTTGGAAGGACCGGCCGAACTCTCGACATGCTCTCGCTAACTCTTTTTATCGCATCAACTATCAAACCGCTTTTTTTATCATATAGTATAATATTGCTGTGTCTTCCCATTATTTCAACCGAAAGCACATAATTTTCAACATCACCTATCTCACTTTTTGTCTCAAATTCCAAGCTAACAACTCGATCAAGGCCGGATTGAAAAACGGAATTCAAACGCCCATTTCCCAAACGTTTCCGAAGCAATAAGCAAAACATTGGCGGATTTTGAGGATTTTTTAGGGCCTTTTGAGTCAAGTGAATTCTGGCGCAAGCTGAATCAGCGCAAATCAACAATTTAACATTTTTCCTGGGATTTCTCAAAAATATCACAATTTCATGCGGCAGTGGTTGATATATTCTGTCTATCCTACTGCCAATATAATCACACAATTCGTTTTTTATCGATCTCAAAAATATTCCATCTAATGCCATATTTTTTCACCACAACAATAAAAAACAGGATTTTTTTGACTTGCAACAATAAAATTAACATCATTCTTAAATTTATTTTTCAAAACATCTCGCAGCCCATTGCAAACCAATCTTTCAGTCCCAAAGTGCCCCGCGTCAACAAAACAAAAATCCGCCTCAGCCGCGTCAAGCAATATGTGGTGTTTGGATTCGCCGGTAATGAAAGCGTCCGCGCCAGCAGCCCGAGCCTCTTTCCACGCAAATTCGCCGGCTCCACCCAAAACTGCAACATTTTTAATATAGCCACAACAATTAGTCGCTCTGACGGGAATTTTCAATTTTTGCGAAACATATTTGACAAAGCACTTACAATTTAATTTTTCACTCAAACAGCCAATTCTCAAATAATCAGAAAAACCATCAAGAGTTTCAACATTTTTCAACTCCAACGCCTTTGCCAAACAATCGTTAACTCCCCCAACCGCCTTGTCTAAATTGGTGTGTGCGCAAATAACGGATATCTTTGAAGCTATGGCCTCACAAGCTAAATCCCCAAAGCCAATCTTTTTCAAAGGCTCAAATATCACGGGATGATGGGTTATTATGAGATCAGCTCTCATCTTCTTAGCCTGCTCTAAAACCGATTGAGTTAAATCCAAAGAAATCAAAACATTTTCAACTCCAGCGCCCATATCGCCAATCAAAAGGCCGGAATTGTCAAATTCTTCAGCCAAGTCAAAAGAAGCAAAATTGTCTATATAGTCAAAAATATCAGAAACTAAAATTTTAATCACTTCCATTTCGATAATATTTTACACACTCTTTCATATTTTTCAATTTTTTCCTCATTCGAATTTGAAATATAAAGACCTTTCAAAATTTTGCTATATTTTTTATACTGACGCCTTAAAAATTCAACAGAATAAGCATTATCTGACTCAGCAAGCTTTCCAACAACACTTTCCTCAAGGCTCAACCTTCTTGGCTGCCCACAATATCTAGCATTAACAACACAATATGTCTTATTAAATTCAACAACCGGAACTTCATTTTCAATCTCATACCCGTTTAAACACAAATTTTCTCGAAGTTGAGTCAAAAAACTCTGCGGCTGGAGGATTAAATTTTTATCTTTGTCTTTAAGCCAGTCCTGCTTTAAAATAATTCGCTCAATCAATTTTCCCCCCATTCCCGATATAATCACGTCGTCAACATCACGCGGAACATCACAAAGCCCATCAGTCAAAATCAATTTTATTCTATCTAGCAGATTATATTTTGCAACATTAATTTTAGCTCGACTTAACGGCTTATTTCTAACATCAGTCGCATATACACGCCTGCATCCGTTCATTGCCAAAAATATTGAAAGATATGCATGATCACAGCCAACGTCCACAACAACTTGCCCGCAAACCAAGCTCGCAACGGCTTTTAATCTATCAGACAAAGAAGGCAATTTTTTCAAACCAGCCCCCATCCCCCCTAAAGAATTCAAAATCAAGACGCCCATAATTATAACATATTTCAGCGCAATAAACAACAAAATTACAAAAAATAATTTTGAGCATGGGTTTAGCCTTAAAATTGATATGTCAACGTTAATCTATCAAAAACAAAAAATGACAAATTGTATTATTTCTTTAGATTAGATTTGTCCCAATAAAACCTCTTTCTAAAAATATCCAACTATTAACCAAAAGCCCTAAATAATTTTAATATCATTGATTATATTCTAAAAAACAATGCAAAAATGAAGTCGCTGCCGCCTGCTCACAACCAACTTGGATATCAAACCCTCTTCGGTCTGCTGAGTCCTTTTGAAAGCGTCCGCAACAAGCGCTAGCCAAGCGCCCTCGAGAGATGTCCCCTTAATCTTTTTGTTCAAAATATTCAACTACTAACCAAAAATCTCAAATAAATTCCAATATCCTTGATCACATTCTAAAAAACAATGCAAAAATGAAGTCGCTGCCGCCTGCTCACAACTAATTGTAATATTAAATTTTTTCTAGCTTCTCTGTCGCTTTCAAACTGTCCATAATAAAATGTATTCAAACAAAAAATAATTTTCATATAAATATACAAATAATAGCCTCTAAATCATGTGATTTTTGTGTAAAATGACATTTTTCAAATGCACATCGACCCTATCTAACAGCAACAGCTCAACAATCATCCGCTTTAGGCGCATAACGTGCGCTTGATTTTTTTATTTAACCACTGTATACTGTTATTTTGAGTGCAATTTGAATTAAATGAAAACATCCATAAATATAAAAGAGGTTATAAAATATTATGACATTTTTGAAATTGCCCAAATCTGTTCTGTTTATTATTGAAACTTTAGAAAAAAACAATTTTGAAGCCTACGTTGTCGGAGGATGCGTTAGGGATTATCTGCTCGGAATTAAACCAAAAGACTGGGATATTTGCACAAATGCAACTCCAACTCAAATTAAAAAAATTTTCGCTAATTTTGTTATTTTAGAAACGGGAATGAAATTTGGGACTATGTCGATTATTATAGACAAAAAATCATTTGAAATAACCACATACAGAAGGGATTTAGAATACACTAATCACAGAAAGCCCAGCAAAACGCTCTTCATAAACAATTTAAAAGAAGACCTAAAAAGGCGAGATTTCACAATAAACGCCATGGCATATAATCATAAATTTGGGATTGTTGACTATTTTAACGGAATAAGTCATATAAAGTCTAAAATCATCTGCTGCGTTGGCAATCCTTCCGAAAAATTTCAAGAAGACGCGCTGAGAATCATGAGAGGGATTCGCTTTTGCTCAATTTACGGATTTGATATTGACAAAAAAACCCGAAATGCCATGTTTAAAAACAGTCATCTATTAAATTTTTTATCAGTTGAAAGAATATCATCTGAATTTTTAAAAACATTACAAGGAAAATATTTGTCAAATGCTTTCAAATATTTTAAAAATATTCTGGTTATAATAATGCCAGAACTTAAATCTTTAACACATATTCAGTGGAAATTAACTGAAAAATATATATCACAATGCGAAAATTTACTTCAATTAAGACTTGCCCTTCTTTTTAAATTCAGCTATTTTAACAATTTTCAACAAAATAATGATTATAATTTTTTTAAGTCATCAAACAATCTCATAATACCCAAAAAATATATAGACCAAGTTGAAAAAATAATAAAAAATCAAAACATGCCCATGCCGTCGAATATAAAAGAAACATGTCACATTTTACTAAAAATTGATCCAAACACCTATTCAATGATACTAAAATTTAAAAAAAAAATATCAAAAGCCCAAGATTTATTGGATATAGTAATAAAAAACAACATTTGTTATTCAAAAAAGCAAATGAAGATTAATGGAGAAGATCTAATAAAAATCGGATATAAACAGGGGCCAGCAATTGGGCAAGCCCTAAACAAAATTTTGCATGAAATCATAGAAAAAAATCTAAAAAACGACAAAGATGCCCTAATCAAATTTGCAAAAAAGATAAATAATAATGACTAGGCTCGACTTTTTCTCAATTTGTCAAAAAAATCAGACAAAAGTTTTGAACATTCTTTTCCACACACACCCGAAACCACCTCAGGCTTATGGTTGTATGGCAACTTCGAAAGATCGACCAAAGACCCAAACGACCCAGCTTTGGGATCAAAAGCGCCAAAAACAACCCTCTCAATCCTGGAATTTATTATCGCTCCAGCACACATAGCGCATGGTTCTAGTGTCACATATAATGTTGAATTCAAGAGCCGCCAACATCCAAGTTTTTCACACGCAACGTTTATCGCAACAATCTCCGCATGAGCAAGAGAATTATTTAAACACTCACGTTTATTAAACCCTGTCGAAATTATATCACCATCGCTAACTATAATTGCCCCGACAGGCACCTCGCCCATCTTTGCAGCAAACTCAGCCTGAGCAATTGCCGCTTTCATATATTTCTCGTCATCCAAAATTATATACCACCAAATTTAAAAATAATAACTTCATATAAAAATATTAAAAAATAAAACAATCACAAATAATCAAATATGTCGAATTTTAAAGACCTATTTTATATAAATTAAAAGCGTTTTTCCTGGTCATATCGACAAATTCCTGCGGCAACATACCTTTTATTTGAGCAATTTTGCTGGCGACAAAAACAAGCATCCTAGAATCACAGCGACTTCCCCTAAAAGGCTCCGGCGCCATATATGGACAATCAGTCTCGATAACAATCCTGTCATTTGGAACAACTTTGGCCGATTCAGCAGCTTTTTTCGCGTTTTTGAAGGTGACAATCCCCGTAAATCCAATGTTCCACCCCATCTCAACATATTTGCACGCAACCTGTGGGCTTCCGGAAAAACAGTGTATCACGCCGCTAACCTTTGGAAAATTTTTCAAAACAGCCACAGTATCTTCGACCGCGTCTCGGCTGTGTATGATGACCGGAACTTCAAGCGACTGCGCAAGTTCAAGCTGCTTTTCAAAAGCCTCAAGCTGCCCAGACCTAGAAAAATCAGGAAAATGATAGTCTAGCCCTATCTCGCCAATAGCAACAACTTTGTCTAATTTAGCCAAATTTTCAATCTGATCAAGCCAATCATTAGGCAAATCGTCAACACACGTGGGGTGTATGCCAACAGAACAATAGATAAAATCATATTCGCTCGCCAATTTCACTGAAGCCTTCGAACTCTCCAAATCGGCGCCAACATTGCATATGTTCGAAACCCCAGCGTCATTCATAGACGACAAAATCTGTTCCCTTTCTCCATCAAATTTAGCATCGTCATAATGAGCATGAGTGTCAAAAATTCCAGATAATTCGTTCATATATTCAACGCTCCTTTGAAAATTTTCGATTAATGTATCAAAGATCCGTTTGGAATGGACTCGTCAACAAACAAAACTTTCGCCTCATTTTCATTAACATCCGCCGCCAAAATCATCCCTTGGCTCTCTTCACCACACAATTTGACGGGCTTTAAATTAGAAACAACCACAACTTTTTTTCCAATCAAGTCACAAGGATCATACCACTTAGCAATCCCCGAAACAACCTGCCTCTGCTCATTTCCGCCATCCAAACGCAATTTCAACAATTTTCTAGACTTTTCTATTTTTTCACACTCCAACACCTCAAAAACCTTAAGATGAATTTTCGAAAAATCCTCGATTGTAACAACATTTTCCGGCAATTCCTCTGATTTTCCATAAACACTTTCGTTAAATTTTCTAATTTCCTCAAGTTTTTTAGATTCATCTATCCTTTGAAACAAAACATCAGGTTTTTCTATCTTAACATTAGCTTTTAATATGCCAAAACGTTTTAAAAAACTCAAATCATTATTAAAACTATGAATCCTGTCTAAAATATCCTCCGCAACTTTTGGCATAATCGGCAGCAGCATAATGCAAATAAATCGTATACTTTCAGTCAAATTATACAAAATCGTCTTCAATCTTTTCCGATTTTCGTCAGTTTTAGCCAAAATCCAAGGAGTGGTTTGGTCAATATACTTGTTGCAACGCCGAGCCAGCGACATAACAGCAAAAACCGCCTCAGCAACCCTGCATTCATCCATCAAACTTTCATATTTTAAGGCAGCATCGAGCGCAAAAGACTTTAGTTTAGAGTCAACGTCATCCTCAACATCAGGCTCAGGAAGAACGCCATCAAAATATTTATGAATCATGTCAAAAGTTCTCTTAACCAAATTGCCCAAAGTATTTGCTAAATCAGAATTGAAGGTTGAAATGATGTTTTTATATGTTATAGACCCATCGTGTGAATATGGCATAGCACTGAGCAAATAAAACCTGATCGCATCGGCAGAAAACATCTCACAAAGATCATCAGCATACATAACATTTCCAACCGATTTGCTCATCTTGCTCTCGCCCGCAAGCAACCATGGATGGCCAAAAATCTGCTTAGGCAAAGGCAAATCAAGCGCCATCAAAATCATCGGCCAATATATGGTGTGAAACCGCAGTATGTCTTTTCCAATGATATGCAAATCCGCGGGCCAAAACTTCTTAAATTGTTGACCGGGATTATAAATATTATATCCAAGAGCGGTTATATAGTTAACCAAAGCGTCAAGCCAAACATACACAACGTGATCCGGGTCGAAATCAACAGGAATTCCCCATTTAAACGAGTTCCTGGAAACACACAAGTCCTGAAGACCTGGCTTTAAAAAATTGTTAACGATCTCATTCTCACGGGATTTAGGCGCAATAAAATCTATATTATTTTTAATATATTGCACCAGCCTGTCAACATATTTGCTGGTTTTGAAAAAATATGCATCTTCTTTAGTTTTTCTGACTTCTCTTGCGCAATCCGGACATTTGCCGTCAATAAGCTGCCCATCCGTCCAAAAAGATTCACACGGAACGCAGTACCACCCCTCGTATTTACTTTTGTATATATCACCATTTTCATATAATTTTCTAAATATATCCTGAACAGCCTTAACATGAGCCTTGCTGGTGGTTCGGATGAAAAAATCATATGAAACGCCCATTTTATCCCATATGTCCTTAATTTGCTGCGAAATTCCGTCAACATATTTTTGAGGATCTGTTGAGTTTTTTCGAGCCAATTCTTCAATTTTCAAACCATGCTCATCAGTCCCGGTGCAGAAAAAAACGTCAAGACCCTTTAATCTTTTAAAACGAGCGATTGCATCAGCAAAAACGACCTCATATGTGTTTCCAACGTGGGGCTTTTTTGACGCATATGCTATTGAAGTTGTTATATAAAATTTATTGCTCAAAACATATCATCCTTTCAAGACTATAAACCAAAACCAAAAAAATCAACACAAACTAAAATTTTTATAATACACTTAAAAAATGGTCTGAGTGACGAGATTTGAACTCGCGACCTCCACCTCCCCAAGATGGCGCGCTACCTAACTGCGCTACACCCAGTCTTTAAGCAACGAATTCATTATAACATATTAAAAATAATTTTTCAAGCATAAAATGTAAAAAATAATGAAAAAAATAAAAAGACCAGCAAACATATTGCTGATCTTTCAAAATTTTATTTAAAAATTAATCCCAATCGTCATCATCACTATCGTCATCTTCATCATCATACCTGTGAAGATTCTGGCGGCGATTCTGAATCGCTTTATGCAAAGCATTTTGCAAAAAGTTTTTATCTTGCTCTCCCTCTTTTTTCTCATTTTCAACCTTTTTTTCATTTACATTATTTCCTTTTTCAGCTCTTTTTTTATCAAGCTCTAGCTTCTTTTCCTCAATTAATTCGGCCATTGATTTTTGCTGCGCACCATCTTTGGCAACATTTGCTTTATGGTTAACATCAGAAGCCTTAGCAGCATCAGGGGCATTATATACTGGAGCTGGCGGTGGAGGTGGCGGAGGCGGGATTGCTCCATCCATATTCTCAACAGCTACCACATTATTATTAACATTTGCTTGAAAGTTCTGGTTATTATTGTTTTGCTCTTTATCTTCTTTCTCTTCACCGGCAAATGTAAAGTTGAAAGAGTCATCATTTTCATTAAAATTTTCACCCTTAGCTTCATCATTTACATTCTGCACATTATTTCCTTTTTCATCCCCCAAGCCAGCAAATGTGAGGTTTAAAACGTCATCATCAACATCAAAACCTTCATTTTCACCACTTTTACCAATCGCGCTCAAATTTAAATCAAATAGATTGCCGCCCTTAGCTTTGTTATGCATATCGAACATACTCCGATTACCTACAAACGATTCTTTAGAATCAAAAGACGGCTCCTCAGAGTCCACATCATTACGTCCAATATCATCAGCACTCCAATTCAAATAATTAGCGCCATTTCCATTTAAATCTTTAACTTTGTTCTCAACCAATTTTGCACGCCTCTGATCCATGTCCTCTTTGCCAAGACCTAAGCTTAAAATTGAATCCTCCGAGCCGCTATCATCCTTCTGAGATGAATCTGACGAACTATCAAATTTCAGTGAACTATGTTCATTCAATATAGGCTGGCTGCCCTCATTTGACAAATCCATTGAATCCATATCGGCTTGCAACTGATAGTCTTTGTGATTTAAATTCATCATTGAGTGATTCAGACTATCATTGCCTTCAACATCATTAAAATTTTCTTTAATCTGCTTCAGCGTTAATTTTTTCGGCGCCTCTGCATTTGCAACAACATCATCCTTTTTCAGCTCTTGCTCATTAACACCATCTTTAGCTTCATTATTCACGTTTTGCGCATTCTTTTTATTAAACTTTGCTTCCCTCTTTTGAAACGCTTCCGCAATCTCTCTCCCCATTTTATCTCTAAATGTTTCTACTCTTTCACGCTTCGGCCAGTTTTCCCACTTTTTCCAGTTACCTCTCATAGCAAGGATCTCTTCATGCATCTGATTCTTCTTTTCTTCTGGTCCTTTATTGGTATTCATTTTCACTGATTTCAATGCACCCTTTTTCATCATAGCTGCAAGTTGATCTTGTTGTGACATTGGCGGCCCAGCAGTATCACTACTAGACCCAGTTTGTGTTGAAATTAACGGCACAGTCGGTGGAGGCGGTGGAGGCGGTGGAACATTCGATTTTTCATTTACATTAGCAGTCGGCGTTATGCTATACACATATTGAGTATTTTGTCTGTTGCCACCTGCATTTTTTTTCAAACCTGCCCTCGACTTTGCCATTTCACCAGTGTTTCTAAATGATTCAAACACCCTAGATTCCATTAAGCGATCCTGCCTTGCTGAATCATCAAGCTTATGTATTCCTGCTGAACCTCCTCCTCGAGGACCACGTTTTTTCTGAGCTTTTCCAAAAATCCGCTCTTTTGCTTTGCTCTCAAAGTCGCCATGTTTAGATTTTTTGTTTTTTAGATCAGATTTTTTTTCATCAGACCTGTTTAAATCCTTTGCCCGATCGCCTTTTTGGCCTTTTTCAGAATCTTTTTGTTTTTCATCGCTGTTTCGATCCCAGTCACCAAATTTAGATCCAGAACCACCATTATCATCCTTGACTTGGCTCGAAACTGAAACATCGTTAGCCTTGCCCAGGTTGAAAACACCGGGATTCAAAGCAGCTGCGCCAGTGCAGGCAAGGATAAGTGAAGTCAACCCAGTTATCACAGCACCTTTAACCCCACACCCTCCTGCAACGCTCTCCAAAGCTTCCTCTGGCAATTCACGTCCATCGCTTTCAAATATTTTAACAATCTCATCCGAATTCAAAAAAGCCCTAAGCTCAACTTTAAAACTTTCAAAATCTTTACCATATCCATTTTCGCAAAACAGTTGATAAACCTCAAATTCACGATTTTCATCCTTCCAATCCTTCAAAGAATCAAGCCTGGCGCGATTTTCGGGACCTTCAAGCATTTTATAAAAAATTGATTTTATCATTTT
>CADAPX010000067.1 GCA_902789925.1 Oscillospiraceae bacterium
CCCTGTTGGATCGCGAAGGGCCAGAGCCGAATCGGCCTCTATCCGACATCAACAAGTTCTAAAACGGGGCTAGCCTACCTTGTCGAGTCGCGACGGGCCGGAGCCGAATCGGCCTCTATCCGACCTCAACAAGTTCTAAAACGGGGCTAGCCACCCTGTTGGATCGCGACGGGCCAGAGCCGAACTGGCCTCTATCGAACCTCAACAAATTTTGATCGGGATTAACTACACTTGTCGAGTCGCGACGGGCCAGAGCCGAATCGGCCTCTATCGAACCTCAACAAATTTTGAACGAGACTAGCCTACCTTGTCGAGTCGCGACGGGCCGGAGCCGAACCGGCCTCTATCCGACCTCAACAGATCAAAATATACTAACCCAGTTCCCGCTCACAAAACGAACACATCCACCCCCGCTCAACAAAAAAGGAAAGTAAAGTTAATGTAATTTTGAAAAAAACTGTATTTAAATTTAAGGAAGAATTACTCATGCGCATCAAAATTTAAAAATTAAAGACCCCGCGGTAAAAATCTTAAGGAGGACTATACTATTGCTAAAGCCTGCGTCAGGCACGGCCGCGCACATTTAAGAGCACGCCGCCTCCCAAACCGACAACACTCTCAACGCCAAACCCAAACACAAACTTTACAATTCCATGTTAACATATTAAAAATTCAATGTCAAGAGAAAATTAAAAAAATTTAAAAATATTTTTTGGTTTAGGATTGATTCGTCAAAGCAGCGGTTAAATGCGGGAAATTCTCGAAGGCGCCAACCTACCACTTGTTGCGGACACTTCCAAAAGGGCAGGGAATTTAAGAAAGATTTAATATTACAGTTGGTTGTGAGATGGCGGCGCTTTATTGGCTCTTACATCGTTTTTGGGAACGCTATCAAGGATATTACCCTCTGTTGAAATTTTTGACAAAGAGTAGAATTTTTTAAGCAAGAAATCCTATTGGAACAAATATAACCCAATATAATATTACAATTTGTCATATTTTTGTTTTATGTTTACACAAATTGCATGCCAAGAAAACTATTTTGCAACAATATTGACAAGCCTATTTTCAACATAAATCTCTTTAATAATCCGTTTTCCATTTAGCTCCAAAGCCATTTTTTGGTCCTGCTTGGCACGCCTTAAAACCTCATCTTTTGCCAAATCCGCCGGTATTTTAAGCCTAGACTTGATTTTGCCGCATATTTGCAAAGCAATTTCAATATTTTCGTCTTTGCACTTATCAGGATCATAATCCGGCCATTTTTGCTCGTGAACATATCCTCCAAAGCCCATTATTTCATACAATTCTTCCGAAATATGCGGAGCAAAAGGACTCAAAAGAATAAGCAAAATTCGCATTTCCTGGTTTGTTATAGACCCCAAGTCATAAATTTCATTTAAAAACGTCATCATGGCTGAAATTGCTGTGTTAAATTTCATATTTTCTATGTCATCAGTTACTTTTTTGATCATTTTATTTAAATTTGCGTCAACCTCTTTCCGAATCTCCTCCCCCTCAACCATATCCTGCAGAGCCCACAATCTGTCTAGAAATCTTTTGCAGCCTTTAATTGAAGACGAACTCCAAGGAGCAGATTTTTCAAAATCACCCATAAACATTTCATAAAGCCGTGTTGTGTCCGCGCCATATTCGCCAACAATTTCGTCAGGATTAACAACATTTCCTCTGGATTTGCTCATTTTTTCGCCATTTTGACCTAAAATCATTCCATGACTTGTCCGCTTTGAATATGGCTCTTTTTGGGAAACAACGCCTATGTCAAACAAAAATTTGTGCCAAAATCTTGAATACAGAAGGTGCAAAGTGGTGTGTTCCATGCCGCCGTTATACCAATCAACAGGCAGCCAATAGTCAAGTTCTTCAGAGCTTGCAACAGCGCCTTCGCATTTTGGGTCACAATACCGCAAGTAATACCAAGAAGACCCCGCCCATTGAGGCATAGTGTCTGTTTCGCGTTTTGCATCTCCTCCGCATTTTGGGCACTTTGTGTTGATAAATTCATCAATCTTTGAAAGCGGCGATTCCCCATCATCCGTCGGCTCAAAATCGGTAATATCCGGCAATTTAATCGGCAAATCCTCCTCCGAAACAGCAACAGTTCCGCATTTATCGCAATAGACAATCGGAATCGGCTCCCCCCAATAGCGCTGGCGAGCAAAAACCCAATCCCGCAGCTTATAGTTGGTTTGAGCTCGGCCTTTTTTGTTTTGCTCAAGCCATTTTATCATCTTAATTTGAGCGTCTTTAACAGTCAGCCCATTTAAAAATTCAGAATTAACCATTTTCCCGCAAGAACACGATGTGAATGCCTCATTTTCAACATTTCCGCCCGAAACAACTTCGACAATTTCAATGTTAAACTTTTTAGCAAATTCATAATCCCGAGAATCATGAGCAGGAACGGCCATTATCGCCCCGGTTCCATAGCTGATTAAAACATAATCCGAAACATAAATTGGAATCTCTTTCCCGCTTGCTGGGTTTACTGCCCTAATCCCATTTATTTTCAACCCTGTCTTGTCTTTACTGATTTGACTCCTCTCAAATTCAGATTTTTTAGAAACCTCCAATCGATATGCCGATATTTCATCCATGTTTTCGATCACGCTTTTCCACTTGTCAATGAAAGGATGCTCCGGCGAAATAACCATATATGTCGCGCCAAACAACGTGTCGGGCCTTGTTGTATACACATATAGTTTATCCCCAACAGTTGTTTCAAACTCAACCTGCGCTCCATAGCTCCTTCCAATCCAGTTTTTTTGCTGAATTTTAACAGGTTTTATATAGTCAACATCGTCTAGATCATCAATCAATCTATCTGCATATTGTGTTATTTTAAGCATCCATTGCGATTTATTTTTTCTCACAACATCGCTTTGACACCTCTCGCATTTTCCATTAACAACCTCCTCGTTCGCAAGAACACATTTACAGGATGTACACCAATTGACTGCCATATATTTTTTATATGCTAGACCTTTTTTGAACATTTGCAAAAATATCCACTGGGTCCATTTATAATATGAAGGATCAGTTGTGGATATTTCCCTGCTCCAATCAAAAGAAAGGCCAAGATTTTTCAGCTGGTTTTTAAACCGATCTATATTACCTCGCGTAATAATTTCGGGGTGTATGTGATTTTTTATTGCAAAATTTTCAGTTGGAAGCCCAAACGCGTCCCACCCCATCGGATATAAGACGTTATAACCCTGCATGCGTCGCTTTCTCGCAACAACATCCAGCGCAGTATATGACCTCGGATGACCCACATGAAGCCCCTTTGCTGAAGGGTATGGAAACTCAACCAACGCATAAAATTTAGGCTTTGTGTGGTCTTTTGAGGCCATAAACGTTTGATCATCATCCCAAAATTCTTGCCACTTTTTTTCTATATTTTTAAAGTCATATGTTTTCATCAAAAAACCTCCATTTTAATTATATATACTATTTGTAGATATTTCAACCCCATCTGCCCATATGTTTTCCAAATCTCTTCATACTCATAGCGTGTTGAAAACAATGCAAAATCACAGTTTGCTTTTTTGGGAATAGGGTTATATTTGTTTCCTTAATTTTTCTTTTTAAAATATCCAACTCTTTTCTTAAATTTTTTAATAATCTAAATATCCTTGACCCAACCCCAAAAAAACAATGCGAAAACAAAGTAAGCGCCGCCGGCTCACAACGGGCTTGATTATTAAACCTTCCTCACACACAAGTCTCTTTGAAAACGTCCTCAACAAGCGGTAGCTGAGCGCCCGTAACAGGTGATAGCGAAACGTCCGCAAAAAGCCCCAATTCAAGGCATTTAACTACCACTTGTTATGGACATCTTAAAAACCCCAGGCATTTCAAATCAGACTCAACTGCATGGTTTATGGTGAGCGGGCGGCGGGTTGATTGGTTTTATGGTTGCTTTTTAGAATGCTGTTGAAGACAGCTTAATTTGAGGAGTTTTTTAATCAAATTCTTGGATTTTCAGAAGAGGGATTGAATTGGAACAAATATAACCCAAATTCAAATTTATAAATTTTTTTATTTTAACCTGATTTATACGAATCAACTGCCCCGCTTCAAAACCTCCATTTTAATTATATATACTATTTGTAGATATTTCAACCCCGTCTGCCCATATGTTTTCCAAATCATAGAATTTTCTCGTGTCTTTATGAAATATGTGTATAACAATATCCCAATAATCTAAAATAACCCAGCTAAAATTCAAATCTTTTTCGATTTTCCTTGGAATTTTTCCAAAAAAACTCAAGCCTTCTTCAACAGCATCAACCAAACTTTTAACATGCCGAACATTGTCAGAATCCACAACAACAAAATAATCGCATAATGTTGTTAATTTATCAATTTTTATGATTTTTATGTTTTGAGCCTTCTTTTTGCCCAAAATATCAACAACTATTTTTAAAAAATCTTTAGTTTTCACGCCGGTCTATCCCCCTGCTCTTCGCATTTTTTTTGAAAATTATGGCAAAGTTGATTATAACAATCAATAGTTGCTGGATGTATCGAGCAATTTTTTTCACAAAGCTGTTTAATAGAAAGCTTCAAATGAAACAAAAGCGCCATATCAAGGTCACTTTTTGCAAGTTTTCTTTCAAAATCAACTTCTCTATATTTCCTATCATCACTAATACAATCTGCAATATAAATTATTTTTTCAAATTTTGTCATATTTTCTCGAGCTGTTGTGTGATATAGTATAGCATTCAAAATTTCCTGGCTTTCAATTCCAAGCCACTTTTTGCAGTATATTGCGCCCGCTATAGCATGCCATATTTTGGGGCTGCTTTTTTCAACCGGACTCAAAACCGTCCCTTCATCTTGAATAATTCGCAGCAAACTCTTTTTATCCTTCTCCTTGACTATATCGTGCAAAATCCCGGCGATTTCAGCTTTTTTCTCATCTTCGTGATATATTTTAGCAAGCCCCTTTGCAGCTTTTGCAACCATTTGACAGTGAGTAAATCTTTTTACAGACAACCTGTTTCTAGACGCATCAAAACATTCCCTAAACAAAGCTCCTATTTGAGAGTAAAAACCCTTTTTCAATATATATTTTTCAACATCGTGATGTAAATATTTCGCGCAATTCAAATCCTGGGCAAATCTAAGTCGAACATATTGCGAAGAAATATTTGACATTTCAAACTTAACAATAACCACATTTTTTCCAAACTTTTTAATTTTTTTAACAGCAGACAAATATTCCTCTTCAGAAAATACAATCAGTATAATTGATGCAAAATTAAATATATTTCCATATGCATAGCACAAATTTAAAGACATGATCAAGCCATACTCAATAATTAGATGCAAACCATCAAAACAAAATTTGCTTCTAATTTTTTGTAACATATCAAAAATTTTATTGGCATCTTTTAAATAATGCTCCGAATCATATACTTCAAACCGCTGGCAATTTTTAGTGGCTAAGCGACACATATTAATCCTGTCTTCAATTAAAGGCAACTGTTCATATTTATTTCGAGAAATATTTGACAAAACCAACAAAATTTTATCCAGGCTAAGCTTGTCTTTTAATTTATTCATAAGCAACATATGCCCATTATGAATTGGGTTGAAAACTTGTATAAAAACACCGATATTAGACATTATAATTTGATTCCACCCTTCTTTTTTATGCTCTTTCCAAATAAAACGAATTTTATGCCAATTATTAAGATTTTTTCGCAATTCAAAATTTAAAGCAGATCAGAAGTCGAATCTCTTGAATTTTTTTATTGAATTTCTAATATTTCACATTTAGCCAACTATCTTTTGATAATTGCGTCTTTTAAACTGCCAATAGCATCTTCAATGCGCCCCATTGTTTCGATATAAACTGATATTTTAAGACTATTTGTAATTTCTCTCAATTTGGATCTTTATTTTGCTTCGGATCATTTCCATTTCTCAATCTTTTGCGTCAATTTCAAAAGCGCCTTTGCCCGATGACTAACCGCGTCCTTTTGCTGGGGCCTCATATTTGCAAAGCTTAGGCCCTGATATTTAAACAAAGGATCATACCCAAAGCCGCCATGTCCTTCTAAATGAGTTGATATTTCACCCTCACA
>CADAPX010000068.1:0-4613 GCA_902789925.1 Oscillospiraceae bacterium
ACCAGATTCTAAAAAACAATGCAAAAGCTGAAAAAGCGCCGCCCGCTCCGGGCTAACTGTAATATTAAACCTTCCCCTCGCCTCCCTGCCGCTTTCAAAACTTCCTCAACAAGCGGTAGGCCAATGTCCGCAACTCCCCAATAAAATTCTTTGCTTAAAGCGCCACATTCTTCACTAAAAAACCCAAAAAAATTAAAACTTCCTTGACCGGATTTTAAAAAACAATGCAAAAGCTCAAAAAGCGCCACCCGCTCCGGGCTAACTGTAATATTAAACCTTCCCCTCGCCTTCCTGCCGCTTTCAAAGCTTCCTCAACAAGCGGTAGGCCAATGTCCGCAACTCCCCAATAAAATTCTTTACTTAAAACTCCACGCTCTTTACTAAAAAACCCAAAAAAATTAAAACTTCCTCAATCACATTCTAAAAAAACAATGCAAAAGCTGAAAAAGCGCCGCCCGCTCCGGGCTAACTGTAATATTAAACCTTCCCCTCGCCTCCCTGCCGCTTTCAAAGCTTCCTCAACGCCCGCTCCGGGCTAACTGAACAAAAAAATAAACCTAGCAATTATAAAACTGTAATATTCCAATATAAATTGCAAAAGCCATCTTTTTTTGATATTCAGGATCCAAAAGCAACGTCATCTCTTTAGCGTTTGACATAAATCCGCATTCACACAAAACAGCAGGAACAGTCGCATTTTTAATCAAATAAACATCACCGCAAATTGGCTTAATATTTCTTTTATTTTCGGGCTGAGTCATATATACTATATTATTTTGTATATTTTCAGCTAAATTTTTGCTATTTTCGTCTTTTAATCCATAAAACACCTGCGCCCCCCAATATTTGGTTTGAGGGAACTTGTTTTGGTGTATCGAAACAAAAATTGAATTTGGATTTTTATTTGCAATTTCAAGCCTGCTGCCTATATCAGAGCGCTTTTTTCGCCTCAAACTTTTAGACCCTTCATCATGTATCGAAACATCTTCATCTCGAGTCATTATGGTCTCAAATCCAGAAATATCCAAAAGTTCTTTTAATATTCTAGCAATTTTTAAATTTATGTCTTTTTCACATATATTTCCAACAACAGCCCCGCCATCCTCTCCTCCGTGTCCAGCGTCTATAACAACCTGCCTCGGCGTCGTTGTTTTAACGAATGTTGGGGTATAATTTCCATTATATGCAATATATATGACAGAAAAAATGAGTGAAATTAGTATTAAAATCAAAGTCACGCCAACAGATTTAGCGGTCATATGCCAGATGCCTCCGCGTTAACATAGAATGAAATTTATTTAAGCATCCTGATTTTTCAAACTTTTTATAAATTCTTTTAAAAATATATTAAAATTAAAGCTAAATTATTCTTATCAGTCCAAATTGATTAATATTATTGCCCGCTGCGAAAAATCAAACATATATCATTTAAACCTTGAAGTGACAATTTTTTATCAACAACATCTATAATATCAGTGTGGCTGGCAATAAGGCTTGAAAGCCCGCCCGTTCCAACAACAAACGCGTCATATCCCATCTCCTTCCTCAAACAATTGATTGTATATGCGGTTGCCCCAACAAATCCACATATCGCGCCGGATTGCATGCTAGTCACGGTGTCTTTTCCGATTATGGTTTTGGGATCTGATATTTCAACCCTGGGAAGCTTCGCAGCACAACGATTTAACGCCTCCATAGAAATTTTTATTCCCGGAAATATACACCCGCCTTCATACTCCCCCTCTTTGGAAACGACATCAAAAGTTGTCGCTGTCCCGAAATCAACAACAATTAGCGGCCGTTTGTATGATTTATATGCACAAAACGCGTTAACAAGCCGATCAACTCCAACCTCTTTTTTAATCCTATAGTTATTTTTAATCGGAACCGAGCAGTCTTCCCCAACAATGAGCGCAACCTTGCCTAAATATTTTTTCATCGCATTGTTCATCGCAAACATAACCTGCGGAACAACAGACGCTATTATGACGTCATCAATGTCGCCGGATTTAATCCCTCTGACGTCAAAAAATTGCAGCATCATCAGGCCAATTTCATCGGATGTCGTTCTTTTATCAGTAACAAGCCGAAAATTATTAATTAATATGCTATTTTCAAAAAGACCAAATTCCATGTTAGTATTTCCAATATCTATAGCTAAAATCAAAAATATGTCCCTCCTTTTTAATTCACATAAGCGGCGCAAAAGGCTTTAAAACAAACCCCAAAAATTTCTGAACGAAACTCCGGCGGTCGCAATTTTCAATCGTAATCTGCTCAGATTTTTCGATAACCCTCTTAAAATCACGATATATTTGACTTAAAGAGTCCGTTTTATATAAAAACACGCTGCACTCAAAGTGTAGATATAGGCTTCGAAAATCAAAATTTGCGCTTCCAACAATTCCAACCAAATCATCCGAAACAATCAGCTTTGAATGGACAAAACCAGGCGTGAACTCATATATTTTAACCCCGGCTTTGATCAGTTCTTTATAGGCGCTCCTGGTCATGACGTGAACATAAAATTTATCCGGAATTTTGGGGGTGATTATGCAAACCTCAACCCCGCTCTCCGCAGCAAAAATCAGCGCTTTTGTCAGCTCATAATCCATGACAAGATATGGCGTTTGAATATATATATATTTTCTAGCACAGGTTATTATTTTCAAATATATTGAATCATGCAGATGGTGTTCTCGAATGGGATTATCACCAAAAGGAACAACAACCCCCGACGCTTCAACCTTTTTTGTTGGCATATACTCTGAATAAAATATTTCGTCATTTGATAAATAATACCACATTCTCAAAAATAAAACGCTAAAACTTGCGGTTGCTTCCCCCTCAAGCCGAATTGCGCAATCCTGCCAATATCCAAAGCGCTCAACTTCATTTATATATTCATCCGCCAAATTAGCCCCACCGGTATATGAAATATTTCCGTCTATAACAACTATTTTTCGATGATCTCTATTATTCATGAATGCGTCTAGCCTAGGCTTGATTATGTTGAAAACTTTTGTCTTTATTCCCAATTTTTCCATATATTCAGGATAATCCGCAGGCAAAAACGGCAGAGTTCCAAGGTCGTCGTAAATCAGCCGAACATCAAGTCCCTCCTTGACTTTTTCAATCAAAATATCGACAATTTCTCCCCACATTTTTCCCGGACATATTATAAAAAACTCCATAAAAATATTTTTTTTTGCACATTTTAAATCTTTAATTAATCTTTTAAAATAAACCTCGCCAGGGCTTAAAAATTCAGTCAAAGTGTTGGTATATGAAGACTGTTTCGAAACTTTCCATATCCAGTCAACAATTTGCCTATAATTACAATCAATATCAACCTTTTGAGTAATATTCCCCATTTGAAGCAGGCATTCGCGCCCATTTTTATCAACCCTATTAAAGCGAGCTTTCATGTTTTTGGTTGTGTGGTGTTTCCCGAAGATAATGTAGAGTATGGCCCCGGCAAACGGAATAAAAATTATGCTGTTTATCCACGACACTTTATACGCTGGGTTGTTAGAGCTGTTGTTAACCAAAAGAACCGTCAATAAGCTGAAAATATATAAAAGGATTCCAAAAAAAATAGACAAAGTCCCTAAAATAAAAATCATGAATATTAATAATATTATCTCTAGAAGAAATAACACTGCTGCAACAAACATTTTTCTAGTTATAATATTCCATACTCGTTTCATATTTTCCCCTCGATTCAACAATTATCTATCTAATTATATCACAATTATTTCAAATTAACAAGTTCAAAAATGTCGCTCATATTGAATGTAAAATTCCTAGTCTTTTTCCATCCCACTAACAATTTTATAATACACAGCAGAGGTTATTTTGTATATGGCAAGATATAACAAACCAAATAATAAATATGTGACTGACGTTATCAAAATCAGATATGAGCCATCATATATTTGAGCAAGTTTAAATATTTTCGACATCATTTTCAGAGAAAAAATCAAGTGAACCCCAGATACAACAAGCGGCAAAAGAAAAACTATGGGAAGTTGGGAATTTATTCCTTTTTTTATTTCTTTTTCAGTTATTCCTATTTTTTCCATTATTTCAAATTTTTTAGCATCTTCATATCCTTCTGAAAGCTGCTTATAGTACATTATCAAAACAAGAACCAAAATAAACATAACGCTTAAAAATATCCCAACAAACCAAACTCCGCCCATAATTTTCATCGGAAGATCTCTTGTGAGCTTAAGATTAATAAAATTAAAAAACATTTTTTGGTCATTATTTTTAAAAATACTGCGTAATTTTTCATTAGATTCAAAAATAAAACTCTCCAAATCCTCCTCAGAATCAGATTCAACGTTAAAAGCCAGATTAGACTCGATTTTGAGGTCATTTTCCAGCGAATCTCTAGACAAAAACATGTTCGCAATTTCCTTGATCTCGTCAACATCAGACACATATATTATTATACTGGATTTATATAAATATGTTAGACTGGAAATTTTCATATTTTTTTCAGCTTTTTTCATAATTTTCAAGCTTTTTTCCGGCTGATTTTCTCCATAAAATGATATGCTGTCGCCGTCAAATCTTTTCAAATGATCATCAATCATAACTTCTCC
>CADAPX010000068.1:4662-10762 GCA_902789925.1 Oscillospiraceae bacterium
CATTCATATTTTTATTATAATCTTGAATTGGTATGAATAAAAATGAAATATGTTCTGAATCATCAAAATAAACAGATTTATTTTCAATTTTTTCATCTATGTTGACTTTATTACACAAAATACCTTTGCACAAAACACTTAACTGCCGGTATTCCATAAAATCTTTTAGTTCAATATTATATTTATCATTTGCACAATCAAAAATCGTCTTTTTAGTCTCTAAAATGTAACTATCATCCAAAATATTCAGATTAAAGCTTCCATCAGCCTGCTCAAAATCCCTCTTTATAGCCGCAAATTGTGTGTTTCTTGTGAATTCGCTTTCAAATCTAGCATCTATGCCAAAATACGAAGATAAAAATGTCGAAGCAACAACCAAAATAATCGTCGACAAAACGCACATCGACGCAAGTCCGATCCCATTTCTCTTCATCCTATACATCATCGAAGAAAGCGAAATAAAATGCCTTGATTTATAGTAATAAGCCCTATTTTTTTTCAAAATCATACACAAAATGACTGATCCGGACGTCATTGACCCATACGTCCCAAAAATAACCATCAGCGCCGCGATAAAAAACCACAGCATGATCCAAGATCCAGATTCGTTTATGGCTATGTAATATGCAAAAATCAGCAGCAAAAAGCCTAAAATTCCAAAGATCCAATTGCATTTTGGCGGCTTTTCCCCAAAATTTTCGCTTTTGACCAGAGAAATTGCAGTCAAAAAGCTAATTTGGCGGATTGAATTTAAAAATATTATCAAAAAAATCACACAAAAAATAATGGATATTCGAAAGAGCGCCTCGAAAGAAACGCCTATATTATAGT
The DNA here is from genome assembly GCA_902789925.1 of Oscillospiraceae bacterium. Classification (GTDB taxonomy): domain Bacteria; phylum Bacillota; class Clostridia; order Oscillospirales; family Ruminococcaceae; genus RUG12519. The sequence continues at coordinate 5,494 of CADAPX010000068.1, forward strand.
CAACTTCGCCGTTTAAAATATGAACAAGCAACAATTCCGCAGTTTTTGAAAGCAAAATTCCCCCAAAAAATCCCAAAATAATCGTCACTAATAAAACTATTAAAATTTCAAAAAAAAGCAACTTAGCTATATTTTTCTTATCCATGCCCAAAATATTATATAAGCCAAACTCTTTTTTTCGCCGTCGAATCAAAAATGAATCTGCATAAATCAAAAATATTCCAACAAAAATCGCAACCATCCATATTCCAAACTCTATTATGGCGATGATTTCAATCATTCCCGCGGCCTTCAAAACAACGTCGCTTGTCTTTAGAAAATAAATGATATAGCACATCATAAACATCGCAATGCAGGTTAAAATATACGGAATATACATTTTTTTGTTTTTGAGCATACCTTCTATCGCGAGTTTAAAATAAAAGCCCAGTTTCATTATTCTTCACCACCAGATGCAAGCAACCTGATTGTTGTTGAAATTTTTTCATAAAATTTAATATTTGTGTCAGTGCCCTTATATATTTGATGGAAAATTTCACCGTCCCTAATAAATAACACTCGATTTGCAGCACTTGCAGACTTGACAGAATGTGTGACCATAAGTATAGTTTGGCCAAGCCTGTTTAATCTTTCAAAAAGTCTCAACAATTCATCAGCTGATTTTGAATCCAAAGACCCCGTCGGCTCGTCCGCGAAAACAAGCTTAGGGCTGGTTATTATCGCGCGCGCAACCGCAGCTCTTTGCTTTTGGCCTCCAGAAACCTCATATGGATATTTTTGAAGGAACTCTTCAATTTTCAAATATTTAGATATTTTATCTAATTTTCCCTTCATATATTTATATTTTTTACCAGCAAGGACCAACGGCAGATATATGTTATCCTCAAGCGTGAAAGTGTCTAGGAGGTTAAAATCCTGAAAAACAAAGCCAATATTATCCCGCCGAAAAGCCGCAATATCCGAATCTTTAACCTTTGAAATGTTCCTTCCTCCCAAAATCACGCTTCCGCTGGTTGGCCGATCTAAAGTTGCTAAAATATTCAGCAATGTTGTTTTGCCAGAGCCAGATTCTCCCATTATTGCGATATATTCGCCCTCTTCAACGCAAAAATTGACATTTTTCAACGCCCAAACCTTGTTCCCGCCAAAACGAGTTGAATATATCTTTTTTAATTGACTAACTTCTAAAATATTCATATTTTTTTCACTTCCCATTTTTAATCAACAAATTAATTCTAGCAAAATATAGTCTAAAATTCCACCCATTTTGTCTAACATTTTCAAATCCCAACATTACATTTTTGTAATAATTTATGAATATTCTGATTTTTGAAGCTTTTTCAAAACCTTCGCCAACCAATTGTTGAATGCGGCGTGCGGGAATTGAATTGGTTGAATAAAAAACATCAAATCCAAAAATTTTCCACTATTTTGAGTTTGGGTTATATTTGTCCCCTCAATCGTTCTTGCTTAAAATATCCAACTCTTTGTTTGAAATTCTCGATAAATGCTAATATCCTCGATAGCATTCTAAAAAACAATGCAAAAGCCAATTCAAGCGCCGCCTGCTCACAACGGACTTGATTATTAAACCTTCCTCAAGCTCAAGTCCCTTTAAAAGCGTCCGTGAGAAGTGGTAGGTTGGCGTCCTTGAGGGCTGCCCCCTCAAAATCCTCTGCTTAAAATATCCAACTCTTTGTTTGAAATTCTCGATAAATGCTAATATCCTCGATAGCATTCTAAAAAACCATGCAAAAACTGGCTAAGCGCCGCCCGCTCACAACGGGCTTGAGTATTAAACCTCGCTCAAGCTCAAATTCCTTTGAAAGCGTCCGTGACAAGTGGTAGGCTGGCGTCCTCGAGGGCTGTCCCCTCAATCGCTCCTGCTTAAAATATCCGACTTTTTAATTAAAAATCCAGTATGTTATGATATCCTCAATTGCATTCTAAAAAACAATGCAAAAACGAGCAAAATGCCGCCCGCTCACAACGGGCTTGAGTATTAAACCTTCCTCAAGCTCAAGTCCCTTTGAAAGCGTCCGTAACAAGTGGTAGGTTTGCGTCCTCGAGGGCTGCCCTCTCCCTTCTCTGCTTAAAATATCCGATTCTTTGTCTAAAAACCCAGTATATTATGATATCTCTGGTCGCGTTCCAAAAAACAATGCAAGGGCTGGGTAAGCGCCGCCTGCTCACAACGGCTCGTGCAATTCAATCTTCCTCAAGCTCAAGTCCAGTTGAAAGCATCCGTAACAAGTGGTAGGCTGGCGTCCTTGAGGGCTGCCCTCTCCCTTCTCTGCTTAAAATATCCAACTCTTTATCTAAAATTCCAAACATATCCAAATATCATTGATCACGTCCCAAAAAACAATGTGGCCAACAGCTTAAACCGCCGCCAGCTCACAACGGCTCGTGCAATTCAATCTCAATTGTAATGTGTGGGCTTTTTGAAACAGTCCTCAACAAGCGTTATGTCAAACGCCAAAATCAAAATAGCCCCGCTGGAATGGCATCTATTTTCAATTTTATGCTTGACAAAACCAACAATTTGTGATATAATATGCGCAGAAAATATATATAAAAAAATTTAAGGAGAAATCTTAAATGAATGATATAATTAATGGTATAATTAACATATTAACATCCACAACAGTAATAGCAGCAGTAATATCAGCAACATTAGCACATATTTGGAACCAATTTCGCGAAAATAAAATTAAAAGCTACGAAACACGCAAAAAAGAATATTTTGAATTTATTGATTTAACTTTAGACATCGTTAAAGCTAGCTCGGAGGTAAAACAAAAAAATCTAAGCTTAAAAAAGTCAAAAGAGTTAAATGAAAAGTTAGATAAGTTGCAGCACCTTAGCCTTAAATTGGCTGTTATCGGGTCTAAAGAATTGTATGAATTATATTTGTTTTTCAGATGGATCGGACAAAATACTAATAAATCAAAAGCAGACGGACAAAATACTAATAAATCAAAAGCAGACGAACAAAATACTAATAAATCAAAAGCAGACGGACAAAATACTAATAAATCAAAAGCAGACGAACAAAATACTAGTGGATTAAAATTAGACGGACTCTGTTCTGACAACACAACTATATTTATAATGGGTGAAATGTTTCAAGCCATGAGAAAAGAAATCGCACTTGGTGAAGGAAAAATCGACGTTTTAGACATCATGGAGTCTTTTTTGGTCAACGTTAGAACACCTGAAATCTTGGAAGAATTCGAACTATATAATAAAAACAAGCCCAAGCTTAAACAACTTTATTTAGATCACAAAAAACACACACATACAATCACCACCGACACAAATTGAAAATATCAATTCACTCCCACTCTATCGTAGCTGGGGGTTTTGTCGTTATATCATAAACAACCCTGTTTACATGCTCAACTTCACCCACAATCCTTGAGGAAACTCTTTCAAGAAGTGGGTATGGAATTTTTGCAAAATCAGCAGTCATAAAATCGCTTGTTGTGACTGCTCTCAAAGCAATTGTATAGTCATATGTCCTAAAATCTCCCATAACGCCAACCGAGCGAATTGAAGTCAAAACCGCAAAATACTGGCCAATTTCCCCGCCAAGTCCAGCCCGATTAATCTCCTCCCTAAAAATATAATCAGCATCTTTTAATATGTCAAGCTTTTCTCGAGTCACCTCTCCAACAATCCGAATCGCAAGCCCTGGACCCGGGAAAGGCTGACGATTAACCAAAACATCAGCAAGTCCAAGGCTTCTTCCAAGCTTCCTGACCTCATCTTTAAAAAGCATTCTGAGTGGCTCAATAATCTCTTTAAAATCCACACAATCAGGCAGACCGCCAACGTTGTGGTGGCTCTTTATGGTCGCTGCGTCTCCAAGCCCAGACTCGATTATATCGGGATATATCGTCCCCTGCGCCAAAAAATCAACCTTTCCAATCTTTTTAGCCTCCTGCTCAAAAACTCTGATAAACTCCTCGCCAATCGCCTTTCTCTTTTGCTCAGGGTCTGTTATTTTAGAAATTTTACTTAAAAATCGCTTCCCAGCGTCAACCCTAATAAAATTCATATCCCATTCAGAAAAAGCCGACTCTATTTCATCACCCTCGTTCTTTCTCATAAACCCGTGATCAACAAAAACTGCCGTCAACTGCTTGCCAATGGATCTAGACAAAAGGGCAGCCAAAACCGACGAATCAACCCCTCCAGAAAGCGCAAGCAAAACCTTTCCATCGCCAACCCTGCTTTTGATTTCGCCTATCGCCCTGTCCATATAGCTTTCCATATTCCAATCACACCGGCACTTGCACGCACCAACCAAAAAATTTTTTATAATCTGTTGGCCGCAAATCGTATGGCTGACTTCCGGATGAAACTGGACCGCGAAAAAGCGCTTTTTTCGGTCTTCCATCGCAGCAACAGGCGCCCCAGGACTGCTTGCAGTGATCCTAAACCCGGAAGGAACATCAACTATTCGATCTGTGTGGCTCATCCATGTCGAGCTGCGGCTGGGCAAATCTAAAAACAAAGGGCTTTTTGAGTCAAATTCCGTCTCAGTTTTTCCATATTCCCGAACATCCGAAGCCTCAACCTTTCCTCCAAGCATGTGCGCCATAACCTGGGCCCCATAGCATATCCCCAAAATTGGTATATTGGCATCGAAAACGCCCGCATCAACCCTTGGCGCGCCCTCATCATACACACTGTTTGGCCCGCCCGTGAAAATGATTCCAGCGGGTTTTTTTTCGTTTATGACCTCAAGAGCTCGACCGTATGGATAAACTTCGCAGTACACCCCCAATTCCCGAACACGTCTTGCGATAACCTGATTATATTGTCCACCAAAGTCCAATATCAAAACAAACCGATTTTTCATAAATATACCTCAATCTTCAAATATATTAAAAACGCATGCCGCATCGCACACATTTACAAAAACACATTATAGAGTATATATCAAAATTTAAAGTTTTGCAAGCTGTTTTTTCAAATCGGAGGGTTAGATTTGTCACCTCTCCCTTCTCTGCTTAAAATATCCGACTTTTTAATTAAAAACCCAATATATTATAATATCCTCAATCGCGTTCCAAAAAACAATATGGCCAACAGCTTAAACCGCCGCCCGCTCACAACGGACTTTAATATTAAACCTTCCTCAAGCTCAAGTCCCTTTGAAAGCGTCCGTAACAAGTGGTAGTTTGGCGTCCTTGAGGGCGGTCCCCTCAATCGTTCCTGCTTAAAATATCCGACTCTTTGGTCGAAAAACCCAACATAT
>CADAPX010000069.1 GCA_902789925.1 Oscillospiraceae bacterium
TTTCTTCCAAATTTGCTTTGCTTCGGTTTTGTAAAAACTGCTTTTCCATCAAATATTCAGCAAGAGTTGGAGACATCATGTTGGTCATTGTCATTCCGATTGCAAGCAAAATTCCCTCAAAACAATCAAGGCTGAGTCCGCTGTCTTCAATTGCCATGCTCAAAGCACTAAGCCCCAAGCTCTCAACTCTTCGGAGATTGTTTATTTTAATTTTTGACCTGTCTTTTAAAAATTTTTCCTTTTCGAAATTTTCAACTTCTCCTGCGATTTGTATGCGAAGATCTTTGCAGTCAAACTGCTTGACTTTTTGAGTATAAACTTTGCCGTTTATCATATTATCCCAGAGTCTGTTTTTCCCAATGCTTCCTGGAGCTATGACGCCAATTCCAGTAATGGCCACTCTTTTCATAGTATATCACCCTCAAAGTTCAATATTGGTTGAAAACTCATATTTTATACTATCACATGAATTGTTGAAAAACGACGAATAAAAATTAATAGCACTGATATTATCCACAGCTGCTGCTGCCAGGACTCCTTTTTCCATACAGTTTTCAACATGATATTTGATAACTTTTGAAAACATAATTAGGCCCAATTTAGACTTTCGGTATGCATCGTCGACAAAAACAGAACGATATAATATTCTATCGTCATTTGTTCTGAGGGCCGTGAACCATCCGACAATTTTTTTATTGTCAAAAACCGCAAAAAGTGAAAACTCTCGTTGCAAATCAAACTCATTTTTAAAAGGGGAAAGGACGTCTGGATAGTTTATTTCTTCTTTATTTTTCAATTTAGCGAACAATTCTTCATCAACTTCATCTTGATTCAAAATGGTCACTTTATCTGGCAACTCAAAATTAGAATTCAAGAGCCGCTTGGCCCACTTGCCTTCTTTCAAAATCCATTCAGGACTTGCCCTATATATTCTTGCCAAAAGCTCAATTTCAGAAAAACCTTGCTTTGTCAAAAATTTATTAAGCAGGTCAATATTATTCTCGGAGGTGACGGCATTAAACTTTATCTGGGCGCAGCCAAGTTTCAAAGCCTTTGATTTTAATTCATTTATGAGCAAACCGGCGGCGCCTTTTCTCCTGGCAAAGGGCAAAACAAACAAATTTTTAATCCAAACGATCTCATCAAGAACTTTTGCAAAGACGCAGCCACAGGGCAAATCGGAGTCTTTAGCTCCAATTGCAACAACATTTTCACAGCCATCAAGAATATCTTGCATATAAACCTTGGCCAAACAAGATTGATATGACTTTGCGTTTGACGGATCCAGATATTCAATCTCCATAATAAAAATCACCTTTCAATTAAAAAATTAAAACTAATAATGATTTTTATAAATTAGGACAACTATTTTCTGTATGGCATATTAAAAATCAATTAAATCCAATTTTTGCAAAACCAACCCTTTCATAACAAACTCACGTGAATTAAAGATCAGGTTGTTGGATGTTTCGCTCCGTTTTAATTTAAAAGACATTTTGTTTTGATTCTCTAAATAATTAAATATTTTACATGCTAGTTTGAATGAAGATTTATTTTCAGAGTTGCAATATATTGAAACAAAGCGAACATCATCGGCGTTAAAAACCTTATCACAAACCAAAAAACACGCTTCACTTGCAAAGCCCTTTCCCCAAAAACTTTTCCCAATCCAATATCCAAAAGATACAACATCGTCGCCAAACATCATGACGCTGAGTTGGCCTATTGGAAGGTCGCTGGACTTTAAAACTATTGTTAAATTAATGGAACTCGTGATTTCAGGGCTTCCCTTTTCTTTCAAAAACTGCAAAGCTTTTTCTTGGGTCTGAAACCCCTTTTCAATTGATGGATCTAAAAACCTCGTGACGTCTTCGTCAAGCAAATAACCCGATAAAACTTCAAAATCTGATTCATTTTGAGGCCGCAAAACAAGCCTCTCGGTTTCAAATTGCAAAGACAACAAGTCGCAAAATTTATATCCTTTAGCGCTGCAAAAAGATGGAAAAGTCAAGCAAAAAGCGAAAACGACGCCAACAATTAAAGCCAACTTTCGAATCAAAAACAATTCCTCCAAGTCAAAAAAATTTCAAATTTAATTCATTATACCACATGATTGAGGCAAAGTCAAGTGTTTGAAAAAATTTTAGTTAATTAGGTTATATTTGCCCCCTCAATCCTTCTTTTTCTAAGACCAGCTCTTTAATTTAATAACCTGCTTCTTTCAAGCCTTCCTCGAAAGCATTCTGATAAAAAGATGAGAAAGCCAATCAATCCGCCGCCTGCCCACCATAAACCATGCAGTTGAGGCTGGCTTAAAATGCTTGGGGTTTTCAAGCCGACCTTAACAAGTGTTAGGCAAACGCCTTGAATTGGGGTTTTTTGCGGACTTTTAACTACCACTTGTTAAGGATTCTTTCAAAAGGACTCAAGCTTTAAGAAGGTTTAATATTACAGTTAGTTGTGAGCGGACGGCGGGTCGATTGGCCCGCACATTGTTTAAAAAACGCGGTTGAGGAAGGGCTGAAAGAGACGAGTTTTTTTAATGGGGTTCTCATATTTTTAGAAAAAGGGATTGAGGGGACAAATATAACCCAGAAAAAATCAAATAATTCGTGTCCTTTTAAAAATCTCTTGACATAATTTGCCGCAATTTGCTATAATAAAAGCGCACATAGAATAAATGTTGGTTTTTTAGCTTGAGGTCCCGCGGTTTGGGAAAATTTTAAAAACATATCCTAAAATTTCAAAGGAGCGTGTATTTTAATGCAAAGTTTATTAAAAATCAATTTAAATGGCGGGTTAAAAAGATTAGTTTCAACTTTAATTTGTTTGATGATGGTTTTGGCGACGTTTCCAATGCACACGCTTAAAAACACTGTTTGTGCTGAGGGCGAAGGAGAAGGCGAGGAGAAGCAACCGATATCGATAACTTTGTCAAGTGCTGACCAAGTTAAGAATTGGATGGATGAGAAGACGACTCCTCCAGGAAAGTTATCTGACGCAACAGCAGTGAAAAACGCAGGCGACATAGAAATTACATTGGACGCTGAAATTACGGTGTCGGATACTGCTAATCAAATGGCTAGCTCCAACTACTTTTTCGATTTCACTGACTCTAGATTTGCTGGCAAAACCATAACCATTGATGGGGGGAGAAACAACACAATAATCATAAATAGTGAAAATTTATATTTCTTGCAGTTGAAAAATTGCACAGTTATTTTGAAAAACATCACAATTGATGGCGGCGGTGTAAGTCGGAGCGGAAATTTTATCGATGTGTTGAGCGGATCTGGATCAAAATTGGAAATTCAAGAGCAAACAACAATTCAAAATTGCAAAAGCACTGGCAGTGGTGGTGCGATATATAATAGTGGACAGTTAGAAATAAATGATGGAAAAATCACTAATTGTAGCGCAGATGCTTATGGAGGCGGGATATTTAACTCTGGTGGAGGAACGTTGACGGCGGTAAAAGGCGAAATCACGAAATGTACTGCTGGCAAGGTTGGCGGATCTTCGCAAGGAGATGCTATTTTTAATTCGGGAACTTTGATTCTTCCAACCATACCGCAATCGGGTCAACCCTCGTTTAAAACTAACAATATTGGTTCAACCTACGAAGGAGTTCTCAACGGAGACAAAGTGTATCAAGTTGTGTTTCAATATAAGGATGGAGAAGACCCCCTAGCCTCCTTAGGTGGGGAGCATATTAGATACTATCCTGTTGGTTCTAATGTGAAAATACCTGCACGGGAGCGAGATGATCACTATACGTATACGTGCGTCAAGTTGAAATACGGCAACGCAGAGGTTGATTTATCAGGGGATGAATTTAGATTAGAGGAGAGTATGGCGGAGGGCCTCTCAAGCGGGGGAAAAATAACGTTTACGGTCCAATACCAAAAGTCGATAGATATCACTTTAAACAGTGACAATTTCTCAGGCATGCTTAGTTTTATGACAGGTTTGGTTGAAGCAAATAAGTTGGGGTCTGTGGGTGGTGATATAAATATAAAATTGGGTAGTGGTATTGATATTGATAATGTCAACGAAGGAATGTCTGGTTTATACTTTTTCGATTTCACTAACTCTCAATTTGCTGGCAAAACCATAACCATTGATGGGACGAGTGCGACAGGGAATGGATCCAATTACGCAATAACCATAAAGAATGTAAAAGTACCTTTCCTGCTAATGCGAAATTGCACAGTTATTTTGCGAAACATCAAAATTGATGGCGGCGGTGTAAGTCAGAGCGGAAATTTTATCGATGTGAGTGGGTCGTATCAAGGTGAATCGTTGTCTTATCTGCTTATGGATAATGTGGATATTATAAATTGCGAGGGTGCCTCCTACGTGATAAATAATGCTGGGAAATTGCAAATTGCAAGCGGAAGCATTGCATTTGACCAAACAAAAGCTATTTCCAATTCGGGCATCTTAATTCTTCCTGAGAACGGGTCTGAGTCATTTAAAATTAATAACTGTGCCGTAAACAATGGAGACGTCCAACACATCAATATGGGAAACACAAAGAACATTCAAATTAATTATTACAAAGGAAGTAATACCCAGTCAGATCATACAGAATATATTGGAATTTATCCCGAGAATGCTTTGATAGAAATTCCGGAGGTTGAGGAATATGAAGGCTGTACGATTAGTATGGTTGAAGATAATTCGGATGTGGAAGTTACAGAGGAAAAGGAAGGCGAAGTCCCAACAGGCCAGTATAAATTAACTTCAGAGGTACTTGACCAACTTCCCTTAAAAGCCATTTTTAAAGAAATAAAATACAAACTGCAATATAAAGATGCTGACACTTCAGAGGGACTCACAACAATTGGCAATCAAACTTCTCACCCAGATGGTTACACTTTGACTGAATTAAAAACTATATCGAGCCGCGGCAAAACCACGTTCGAAAATATTATGAACGACGCGGAGGCCAAGGTACTAAATGCGAATCGAGGCCGCGAATTTAAAGGCTGGAAGTTGGACGGCTCAGATTTTAAATTGTCAGACGTGCTAGCAGAAGATAGCTGGGGAACATTGACTGGAAAAGCAGACGAAAATAATACGATAATATTTCAAGTGGTTCGGGGACCTCAACAATATATTATTGAATATAGGGATGAAACTGGCGAAAATACAATTACAGTAGAACCAGTGTCGACTGAAGAAGCCGATGGCGTTAATTGGGTGTGTCCTAATGATAATGAAAAAATTGGCATTAAACTAACAGATGGTGGCTATATTCCAGAAATAAAGCCACAAAACCCACAGACAGGAAAAACATTTTCAGGATGGGTGTACAATCAGGGCGACACCTTATATGCATTTAGTGGTGAGGCAGATTGGGCTAGTTTGGCAAAAGCTGCAGCGGACCAATCAAATGGCGAGAAGAAAATAATTTTTAGGGCGAAATATGATACAGTAAAATATATTATAAAATATATAAATGCAGATGGAGATTATATTGGCGTCCATTTTTCGGACAGTAAGGATAACTTTTATTCGCAAGAAGTGTCTTATGGTGAGATTTATTCAAAAGAAATATTTGCCCCTTCAGTAAAATACTATACGTTTGATCATTGGGAGTATGGTGAAGATGCTGACGCTGAAGGTAAACCACCTTACAGGCCTACAGTCTTCTTGATTGGTGGCAATGATGTAAGTTGGACTGCACTATTGACCGGAGCCGATAAGAAAAACGTGATATTGGTAAAAGCTATATATACGCCGATAACATATACTATTAAATACAAAGATGGCGACGATGTTGCCACAGTTGCTCCAGGCACATTGGATAAGTACACTACGAGTGAAAATACCACGAGTGAAAATACTTTAGATTCTGCAATTCCGAGTTCTTTCAAAGATGGCCAAAAACCGGGCTATAGATTTAACAGATGGATGTATGTTAACATCTTGGGGCGTAGGCGTGCTAAATACACGCCTGATGATAAAACTGGTAATAAAACCAGCGACAATGCTAAGATATCAGAGACGATACCAACAAAAACGGGTTATTATTTTGACAACTGGACATATGGCACAGGTGATAATGCATTTACTGACAGTACTACATGGGCGGACTTGGTTTCAAGCGCAGTAGCTGGTGATGGCGGACAAAAAGACACGATAAATTTAAAAGCCAATTTCAAGCCAATACAATATACCATAAACTATGATATAGGTGATGGAAGCCAAGTTGCCTCAACCCCCTACACGCCTGATGATACAACTGGTAATAAAACCAGCGACAATGCTAAGATATCAAAGGAGACGCCAACAAAAACAGGCTATTATTTTGAAAAATGGACATATGGCACAGGTAATAATGCATTTATTGAAGGTACTACTACATGGGAGAACTTGGTTTCAAGCGCAGTACCTAGCAGTGATGGAAAAACAGGCACGATAACTTTAAAAGCTAATTTTGCGCCAATAAAATATGACATAGAGTATATAGATGATGAGAAAAGCAGCGCTGATGATTACAAGAATCCTAAATCATACACATCTGATGAGACTTTTCTATTGAAAAGCAATGCTACGCTTGATGATGGTTCAAAAACAGGCTATGCTTTTTCAAAATGGACATATGGTGATGGCGAAAATGAGACTGACTTTACTACCGATAGTACTACATGGGAGAACTTGATTGATAGCGCAGCACTTAATGCTGATGGAAAAGCAGGAAAGATAACCTTAAAAGCAAACTTTGAGCCAATAACATATACTATAAAATACCAGACTGGAAATAGTAATGAGTTTAAAGATGAAGAATACACGACTAATGAGGAGGAGGGTAAATTATTAGATAGTATTGTTCAATTAAATAAGAATCCCCAAAAGTCAAAATATGGCAAAGGCTTTAAAGCTTGGAGATATGGTAAAAACGGTGCAGATGAATTTGACCCAGGGAAAACCACATGGAAAGATTTAGTTAACACAGCAGTAGTGGACGAAGAAAAACATGTGATATATTTTAAAGCTTCCTACAAAAATTAACACCGCAAAAAATTATTATAGAGTCATCAACACGATATGCAGCCGGATCTATAGTTGCATGAATGTTTAAATTAAAAAAAGAAGCATTAGCGCATTTTTTAGCTGGTGCTTCTTTTTTGCTTTTAATTAAAGAGTTGAATTTGGGTTATATTTGTCCCCTCAATCCTTCTTTTTCCAAGACCGGCTCTTTAACTTAATAACCTGCTTCTTTCAAGCCTTCCTCGAAAGCATTCTGACGAAAAGATGAGAAAACTAATCAATCCGCCGCCTGCCCACCATAAACCATGCAGTTGAGGCTGGCTGAAAATATCTGGCGGTTT
>CADAPX010000070.1 GCA_902789925.1 Oscillospiraceae bacterium
GGGCAGGGAAACTTCAACAATCTCAATTCCCATTCGTCGATAAACCTCCAAAGCTTGGTTTATCAAACGTTCAACGTCAGAATCAACAGATTCAAAATATTGGCTTGCAATCCCAATTTTTAGGCCGCAAACCTCATCGTCAAGATGGGCCACAGCAGAACACTTTTTGCCCATACATGTTGAGTCCTGTTCATCTTTAAACGCAATCTCATCATAAACAATTGCAGCATCTTTTGCGCCAACAGTTATCGGCCCAATTTGATCAAGGCTTGATGCATACGCTACTAAACCATGCCTAGAAACTGCGCCATATGTTGGCTTTAAACCAACCAATCCACAAAAACTGGCCGGCTGACGAATAGAACCTCCCGTGTCTGAACCAAGCCCGAAAGCAGCAATTCCCGCCCCAACAGCGCTTGCGACTCCTCCCGAGCTTCCTCCAGCAACATAATCGTGATTGTGTGGGTTTTTTGCGCCTCCGAAACAAGACGTTTCGCAAGAAGACCCCATAGCAAATTCGTCCATATTGGCCTTTCCCAAAAGAACGCTCCCGCAAAGCCTAAGCCTTTCCCAGACCGACGCGTCATATATCGGCCGATATCCTTTGAGCATTCTTGAACAGCAGGTCGTCTCAAGGCCTTTTGTGGATATATTATCTTTAAGCGTCATCGGAATTCCGCAAACCAAGCTAAAATTTTCCCCGCTTGCTATTTTTTTATCAACATTTTTCGCGCTTTCAATCGCAAAATCCGCCGTTAAATTAACATATGCATTCAAAGCATCATTTAAATTTTCGATTCTATTCAAATATTTTTGAACAAGCTCCAAACAACTGATCTTTCTGGCCTTTAAAAGCCCATGTATCCTAGATATCAAAGCTCTCACCCCCTAAACTTGCCCACGGTTGTCCAATCTAAAAAACCCGTCTTCAACAGTTTTTGCATTCTTCAAAATGTCCTCCTGCGAATATGACCTAGAAACAACATCTTCGCGATACACATTTTCAAGGTTGTTTATACTGTCAAATTCAACGTCGCTGACCGAAGCCGAATTTATTTGATTTGCAAACTCGATGATTTTTTCCATGTCAGCAAGCAATTTATCAACATCTTGATCAGAAATGTCCAGCTTAGCAAGGGTCGCCAAATTAATGAGCTCCTCTTTCGACACCATAATTCAAAACACCTCCTAAATTCATCTCAATTTGATGTGAACTTCGCGAAGCTGCTGCTCGCTGACCTCGTTCGGAGCGCCCAAAAGCAAATCCTGCGCATTAGAATTCATCGGAAACGCAACAACCTCCCGAATATTTTCTTCTCCACAAAGCAACATCAAAATTCGGTCTATTCCCGGAGCCATCCCAGCATGAGGCGGAGCTCCATATTGAAAAGCACTGCAAAGCGCAGGAAATTTTTCAAAAACAACCTCTTTTTCATATCCCGCAATTTCAAAAGCACGAACCAAAGAATCAAGGTCGTGGTTTCGAACAGCTCCAGACGAAAGCTCAACTCCATTACACACTATGTCATATTGCCAAGCAAAAATACTCAGAGGATCCTCCCCATTCAAAGCGTCAAGCCCTCCCTGAGGCATGGAGAAAGGATTGTGTTTAAAAACGATGTCCCCAGTTTCCTCGTCAAGATCATACATCGGAAAATCGGTTATGAAACAAAATTTAAACTTGTCCTTTTCAATCAAATCCATCCTCCGAGCGACTTCATCTCGAATTTGGCCAGCAAATATGGGGGCGTTTTGCTTTGTGTCTGCAATGAAATATAAAACGCAGTCCGGCTTTAAATTTGCCCTTTTGATCAACTCTTGGCGCTGAAAATCATTCAAAAATTTATCAATCGGGCCATTAAATTTCAAGTCTTCATCAACTTTAAAATATCCAAGCCCTTTCATTCCAATCTCGGTTGCAAATTTAAACATCTTTTCAAAAAAACTTTTAGGCTTTTTAGCGCATCCCGGAACATTAATCGCCCTGACGCATTTTCCCCTAAACGGCGCAAAATCCGACTCTAAAAACATGTCAGATATGTCAATAATTTCCAAAGGATTTCGAAGATCCGGCTTATCAGTCCCAAATTTTAGCATAGCTTCATTAAATGTAAACCGAGCAAAGGGAGCGCCATCAACCTCAAAATCTGAAAATTTCTCAAATGTTTGAACTAAAACCCGCTCAGCAACCTCAAAAACATCCTCCTGAGTTGCAAAAGCCATCTCAAAATCAAGCTGATAAAACTCCCCTGGCGACCGATCCGCCCGAGCATCTTCATCACGAAAACAAGGCGCAATTTGAAAATATTTGTCAAAACCAGAAACCATCAAAAGCTGTTTGAAAATCTGAGGCGCCTGCGGCAAAGCGTAAAACCTGCCCTGATGCTTCCGGCTTGGGATGAGATAGTCCCTCGCGCCTTCAGGAGACGAAGCAGAAAGAATCGGAGTTTGAATCTCCAAAAATCCCATTTCAATCATCTTTTCGCGCATAAACGAAATCACTTCCGAGCGCAAAACTATGTTTTTGTGAATCCTTTGATTGCGCAAATCCAAAAAACGATATTTAAGCCTAAGCTCCTCTTTAACCGAATGCGAAGTCAAAATCTCAAACGGAAGCTCATTTTTACACTTTCCCAAAACCGTCAGTTCATCGCAAACAAGCTCAATTGTCCCGGTTGAAATTTTTGGATTTATCGTCTCTTCGTCCCTTTTTCGAATCTCGCCGCAGACCGAAACAACAGTTTCACGACAAATTCCCCTGAGCTTTTCTTCGTCATGAACAACAACCTGCAAAACGCCGTAATGATCCCTTAAATCAACAAAAACAACGCCTCCATGATCTCGAATGTTTTCAACCCAACCAGCCGCCCGAACCCTCCTGCCAATGGTCTCACTGTTAAAATCAGAGCAGTTATGGGTCCTAAATTTGTTTTCCATCGCCACATCCCTTTCCTTTCATTTTAAATTCATCTATTTTCATCTCTCAAGGCAAATCTTCAACATTTTCCAAATTATTCCAAACCTCTTGAACATCATCGTCTTCATCCAGCGCCTCCAAAAGCCTCGACATTTTTTGCTTGTTTTCATCACTTTTCAAAGCCGACATGTTGTTTGGGAGCATTTCAATCTGAGCAGACAAAAATTTATATCCTTGCTTTTCAAGCTTCTCTCGAACATCGGAAAAATCACCCGGAGCGGTTGTGACGGTGAAAACGCCGTCGCCAGATTCAAAATCCTGCGCGCCACAGTTTAGGCAATCGTCCATGACGGCCTCCTCATCCAAGCAAGCCCCGTCAATCACGATAACGCCTTTTTTTTCAAACATAAAAGCAACGCAGCCAGTTGTTCCGAGATTTCCGCCAAATTTATCGAAATAGTGCCTCAAATTAGAGGCTGTCCTGTTTCGATTGTCGGTTAATGTCTCAACTATTAGGGCGATTCCTTCCGGGCCATACCCCTCATAAACCACCGTTTCATAGGAATTTTTATTGCCATCCCCGGCAGCTTTTTTAATGATTCTTTCGATATTGTCATTTGGAACATTGCTCGCTTTTGCCTTTGCAATAACATCGCGCAATTTGCTGTTGTTTGCCGGATCTGTTCCTCCAGATTTAACAGCAACAGAAATTTCACGACCTATTTTAGTGAAAATTTTAGCACGCGCACTGTCCGTCTTTTCTTTTTTTCTTTTTATAGTGCTCCACTTGGAATGTCCAGACATAATTAAAGCCCTCCTCAATCAACGTATAAAACAATTTTAACACAAAATTACATTTGACGCAATCCCTTAGGGTAATGATTTTTAAGCTTTTTACAAGAACTTTTGCCAAAGCCCAGCGGAATCCCTTCAACCCTAACCCCGCAGTATCCCTGAGAATCAAAGGAAATCTCCTTTCCAGCAATAAAATCCAAAGCCTTTTTATCTGAAAAAGACAAATTTAAAAGTTTATGATTTTTAATTTTGATGTCACATTTAAAAAGATGATGATTTGGGACAAACCTATTATTTTTCAGTCTCCCTGCAAAAATTCCCGCAACAATCGCATTTTTAACACTGGGCATATCTCTCGGAACAACCATCACCCTGTCGCCAAAAACCGCAACATCAGGAACAGGCTCGTCAAACGTTTGATCCCAAAATTTGCTAAAGCAATCTATTTTAGATATATTGGAAAATTTATTAATTTTAGCGCCAAAATTTCCGTTTTTTTTGAGTTTTGCAACAAACTGTCCCTCGCCCCCATGAAAAGGATATATTCTTTTTGTGTGAAAAGCATTAGGAATTATGTCGCTAAATGGAGACCCTTCGCCAAAATCGACCTCAATCGGCTCCAGCTCAAAGTCATCGCGGCTTTTGAGAAACCATTTTATAACCTCTTCATTCTCGATTGTTGAAAACGTGCAGGTTGAATAGACCAAAATGCCACCGGGTTTTAAAGCCAAAGCTGCTGAATTCAGGATTTCTTTTTGCCTTAAAGCGCAGCCGTGTGAGTTTTCTAGCGACCAATTTAAAACAGCATTGGAATTTTTTCTAAACATGCCCTCTCCGGAACAAGGCGCATCAACCAAAACCTTGTCAAAATACTCCCTGTATTCATTGCATAATTCCGAGGGTCTTTTGGAAAAAATCACAGCATTTTTAACCCCCATCCTTTCCAGATTAGAAATTAATATATTCGCACGTGATTTATTAATCTCATTTGAAAATAAAAGACCATTACCATTTAATTTCTCAGCAATTTGCGTCGATTTTCCACCCGGAGCAGCGCACAAATCCAAAACTTTCTCCCCGGGCTTGGGATCTAGAGCGCAAACAGCAACCATGGCAGAAGGATCCTGAACATAAAAAGCCCCGGCGTGATGCGAAATCAGTCTTCCAATTCCGTCATATTTTTTCGTCAATTTAAAGCCATTATCTAAAAAATTTAATTTTTCAGTTTCAAACGGGAAATTTTTAACAAATTCATCTATATTTTTCACAAGCAAGCAATTGATTCTCAAAGCTTTTATGGGATTTTTTTCAAAGCAGTCCAAAAATTTAGAATAATCATCACCAAGTATTTTTCTCATTTGACTTAAAAATTTTAAACTCAAATTTTTCATAAATTTCTCTCCAAAGTTGTGAATATAAGACCACATAATTTCAAATAATATTATTGCAGTTTTAAAACTTAAAGTTTTTGCTGCCTAAAATTTGCGGCATCACACAAAATGCCGGGAAAGAAAATCTTTCTTTTCAAATTTATATTTGACAGGAGTGATGGAGAGTGAGCAGGAGAAGCGAAAACCAAAACGAAAATTTGAGGGAGCGCCAAGAGAATAACAATCAACAGTCTAGACAACAAAAAAGGTCAAACAACACAAATTCAACAAACAGTAGAAAATCTAATAAATCAGGCAATAATTCCGGTCAGAATTGCCACTAGAAACTAAAAACAAGAAAACCTATCCTAATTTATGGGATGGGTTTTTTTGCACAAAACTAAAAATTAATTTTAAAAAATCGACAAATAAAATATTCGACACAGAGACTATATATTAGAATTGAGTATTATATATTCGAAAAGCTCATGAATTCGACGAATCTCGCCACTAAAATATAAAAAGCCAAACAAACATTCAACGCCCGTCGCAGACCTATATTCCTTAGGGGTTGAATTTTTGGGAATATGACTCCCTGTAGAATTCCTGCCTCGGCGATAAATGTCCCTCTCATCGTCGCTCAAAACCTTTTCCAAAATGAGGGAAGCCTTAAATTGCCACGCGGCACAGACGTGCTTAACCGTCTTTTTGTGTAGCTTGGCGACGGGCATGCTCCCATTTTTTGCGACAACACGCTCTCGAACAAGCAGCTCAAAAACAGCATCCCCAACAAAAGCCAAAGTTAGCGGAGACATTTAACTCAAAGCCTTGCAAATTAACAGAATCCCCCTCACAAATCCCCATTTGCTCGAGTTCGGCGTTAATTCCGCTATTGCAAATCACTCTGTGTAGATACTGCAACGACTCATAATCCTCAAAATTCACACCACGAAGGACGTTTTCCAGCCAAGGAGCATCAACATAATACACTCCATTTTTAACTTCAATAGAAAATTTTCGTTCGAAATTTTTGTTTTCGGGCAAATAATTTGGGACATATTCTTTAATTGGAGGCAACTCATCTAAATTTTTAGATATCATATTAACCAAAAACTCAACGCCAGAGCCCGTTGCTGCCGAAATTTCACAAAAACTAAAGCCACTCTTTTGAACATAACACTTAAAATCTTCAATTTGATCTTTAGTTGATATGTCACATTTATTTGCAACAACTATTTGCTTTCTTTTCGATAAATTCGCGTTAAACCTCGCGAGCTCTTTGTTAATAATGTCGATGTCATTTTTTGGATCACGCCCTTCACTTCCTGAAACATCAACAATATGCACAATCAACCTACACCTGTCGACATGGCGTAAAAAGTCATGCCCAAGCCCCGCTCCAGCGCTTGCCCCCTCAATGAGTCCTGGAATGTCCGCGACAACAAAAGATTTTCCGCTGTCAACTTTAACAACGCCTAAAACAGGCGACAAAGTCGTGAAATGATAGTTTGCGATTTTGGGCTTTGCCGAAGAAATGACAGAAATCAAAGTTGACTTTCCAACGTTCGGAAAACCCACAAGACCAACATCAGCGAGCAATTTCAGCTCCAAAACAACTTCAAATTCTTCTCCCAAAACCCCAGGCTTTGCAAAACGCGGAGCCTGCCTTGTTGGGGTTGCAAAATGCTTGTTTCCCCAGCCTCCACGGCCTCCTCTTGCAATAACAAATTTTTTGTTCGAAGATATATCCGCCATTATCGAGCCTGTTTTTGAATCTTTAACAATCGTTCCCCGAGGGACTTTTATGAAAAGATCCTTTCCGTTTTTTCCAAAGCAGGCGTTTCCTCGGCCATTTTCACCTCGACCTGCAACATATTTTCGTTTATATCTAAAATCTATGAGAGTTGACAAACTATCATCGGCAACAAATATAACATCGCCGCCTTTTCCACCATCACCTCCGTCAGGTCCTCCAGCCGCAACATATTTTTCACGATGAAACGCAACCGCTCCGTCCCCTCCAT
>CADAPX010000071.1 GCA_902789925.1 Oscillospiraceae bacterium
TCATGAGTTTTGTCATTTCATATATTCCAATATATCCCAAAGACAAAGTGCAGTATCCTCCGGTTAAAAGGCTGTCTATTGTCTGGTCCGGCTCAAGTCTTGCGATCGCGCCATCCTGCCAATGAATTGGAGAAACAGCAGCTTTTGTCCCTTTAAGCATCTCATGACGGCAAAGCAAAGCTTTTTTGCAAAGGTCCAGACGGCGATCTAAAAGCTTCCAAAACTTGTCTTCATCTCCGTTTGCAATTATTGCAACCTGCGGAAGATTTATCGAAACAACCCCAGCATTAAACCTGCCCTCAAACTTAACATTTCCATTTTCATCATACCACGGCGACAAAAACGAACGACACCCCATGCAGCTGAAAACATGGCCATCATATATTTTTCGCATCTGTTTTGCAGAAATATAGTCGGGATACATCCTCTTTGCGCTGCAGGGAATTGCATATTCACGAGTTATATAGTCATATTTGCCGCCATTTAAGCAATTATTTTCATCCAAAACGTAAATTAGCTTTGGAAAAGGCGGCGTCACAGCAACTCCCTGGCGATTTTTGACCCCCTCCAAGCGCTGTTTCAAAATCTCTTTAACAATCAAAGCGACCTCTTCTTCATATTCAAAGCCGTCCTGAATATGCATAAATATCGTCACAAAAGGCGCCTGGCCGTTTGAAGTTTGAAGAGTGTTTATTTGATATTGGATTGTTTGGACGCCGGATTTTAGCTCTGTCAGCATTTTATCCTCAGCTAGCTCAAGGCAAAGTTTTTCAGAATATCCTTTTTGTTTATAGTGCTGATATGCTTTATTTTTAGTTCTGCGCAAATATTTTCCGAGATGTTTTATGTCGACGCTTTGCCCTCCATATTGATTTGACGCGACCTGCGCCATGATTTGAGTCATTATGTTGCATGCTGTTTGAAAGCAAGAGGGCGATTCAATCAAAGTTCCATTAATGACTGTTCCATTATCGAGCATATCCTGAATATTGATCAAGCAGCAATTAAACATCGGGCTCATGGAATAGTCCATGTCGTGGAAATGGAGAATGCCGTTTTGGTGGGCCTGAACAACCGCCGTTGGAAGAAGTATTCGCTGAGTTATGTCTTTAGAAACTTCGCCGGCGATTAGATCTCTCATTGTTGAATTCAAAATTGAATTTTTGTTGGAATTGTCCATAGCAACAAGGTGGTTTGTTCCTTTTAAAAGGCCGATTATTCCGTCATCTGTTGTGTTGGATGTTCGCTTAAATTCTTGAATTGCTCGATATCCTTCATATGCTTTAGCAGTTAAAATCTGGCCTTTTTGGATTAGTTTACTGTAGACCGCGTTTTCTATTTCACGAATCGTTATGTTGTCCAGACGATTTTCACATTCAGCTTCTATTTCCTTGCTGATTTGACGCGCAACATCCTCCCTGATGATTCCGCTTCCAAAGCTCATAGAGCGCATTATGGCCTCATAGGTTTTCTGGGAATCAAATTCAACAATTTTTCCATCTCTCTTGATAACTTTAATATCCACTCAAAGTCCCCCTTAATTTGTATGTGGGCAATAAAAACATACAACATATAGTGCATTTACCAAAAAAAATAATCGAAGCACCAACCCACTTCAAAACTTCCATAAACATGATATACCCTTTAAATCAAAAAGTCAAGGCCAATAATCATACAAAATCTGGACGCAAATATGCTCAGTATTTATCTATTTTGACTAAATTGAACTTGAATTTGGTTGCTTCATTTTAAATATATATGCAAATGGACGTCATTTTTTAATTGCTGTTTAATTTATTAGGATATCGCGCAATTAAATTTTCTAATAAACACTTTTTGATGTGTGTGGGGAGGATTCAAAATCTCAGCATAAATTGGAAATATTACTGCTTTTGGCAATCATATACATAAAATCTTAAAATTCGACTTGATTTTTTAGAGCATTTGACAAATTTGATTCAGAAAATTTGACAACAAACTTAGATTATGATAGAATGATTTATAATATTAAACTTGGTTATTTTTGCGGATGGGTGTGAATTTTTATGAAGATGTTTAAAAAAAATTTCGCAATATTGACTATATGCTGTGTTGTGTTGGAAATTTTTGGCTTTGGTTTTTTGGGATTAAAAGCTCGGGCCTTGGCCTTTGAAACCATTAATGAAGGCGTTTTAACCGTTGGAACAGAAGCAGGTTTTCCTCCTTTTGAATATGTAGGCGAAGACGGAAACCCAACCGGATTTGACATCGAATTTATTAAAGCAGTCGGCGAAAAAATGGGGCTTAAAGTTGAAATTCAAGACATGGATTTTAACTCTTTGGTCGCCTCGGTTGGAACAAAAGTTGACGTTGCAATTGCTGGAATGACAGTGACTGAAGAAAGAAAGCTTGCTGTTGATTTTTCCGAAAAATACTATGACGCTGAGCAGTGCGTTATAGTTCGAGAAAACTCAAACATAAGAAGCTCAAGCGACCTTTCTGGCGTGACCATTGCAGCCCAACTTGGGACAACTGGAAACATTCTCGCAGATGAAATCGTCGAAAAATATCCCGAAACAATTCTAAGAACATATGATAAATTTAATAACGCAGTCAATGATTTAAGAGCCGAGCGCGTTGATGCAATAATTCTGGACAAAGTTCCCGCGAGGACGTTCGAAAAAATATATAAAGATGAATTAAAAACAATACCTGGCGATGAATTTGACTTTGAAATAGAAAAATATGCGATCGCTATGCCAAAAAACAACCCTGCTCTCCAAAACGCAATAAACAACGCCATAGCCGAGGTCAAAGATGATGGAACATATGATAAAATTCTAGACAAATATATAAATGCCGATATCAGCTCAGATTCCAAAGGCCTTTGGGAGCAGTTTGTTTCTTCCTTTATCGAGTCCAATCGATTTGTTTTATATTTGAACGGGCTTTTGGTTTCAATTGAAATTGCTGTTTTTGCTGCTCTGATTGGTCTGGCTTTGGGAATGGTCCTTGCTTTGATGAAAATTGCTAAAAATCGCAAAGGTAAACGCCCTATATTTAGCTATATTGCTGATTTTTACATTGACGTCATCCGCGGAACGCCACTTGTTTTGCAGCTTTTGATCATGTGGTTTATAGTCATGCAAAGCAGTAAAAATGGAATTTTGGTTGCAACGCTGACGTTTGGGCTAAACAGCGCAGCGTATGTTGCTGAGATTATTCGATCGGGAATTTTAGCGATAAGCAAAGGGCAAATGGAAGCTGGAATTTCAATGGGCTTTTCAAAAATTCAAACCATGCGATATATCGTTTTGCCCCAAGCTTTAAAGAATTCTCTTCCTTCGCTATGTAATGAATTCATAAGCCTTCTCAAAGAAACAGCAATTGTTGGATATGTTGCGCTTTCAGACCTAACCCGCGTTGCAAACCAAATTTCATCCGCAACATACCAGCCGTTTATGCCGCTAATTGGAGCTGCTTTAATATATTTTGTCGTGATAAAGCTTCTGTCTTCTCTTGTTAAGATGCTGGAAAAGAGGTTGAATAAATATGATATCTGTTAAAAATTTAGAGAAATATTTTGGCGAAACCCACGTTTTAAAAAACATAAATTGCAAGGTCGGCGATGGCGAGACGATTGTTATCGTAGGCCCTTCTGGATCCGGAAAAAGCACTTTTTTGCGATGCTTAAATTTGCTGGAAACCCCATCAAGCGGAAAAATATGGTTTGATGACGTTGAAATAACAGACCCCAGCAATGACATAAGCAAAGTTCGACAAAAAATGAATATGGTCTTTCAGCAATTCAATCTATATAATAATTTGACTGTTTTAAAAAATATAACACTTGCTCCAATAAAACTCAAAAAAGTTGAAAAAAAACAGGCCGAAAAAGAAGCAATGGCTTTGCTTGAGCAGATCGACCTGTCGGACAAAGCAAGTGCATATCCCAGCCAACTCTCAGGGGGGCAAAGGCAGCGCGTTGCAATTGTCAGATCGCTGGCCATGAAACCCAAAGTTGTTTTGTTTGATGAGCCAACTTCTGCCCTGGATCCCGAGATGACTGCTGAGGTTTTAAAGGCGATGGAAAAGTTGAGCCAGCTTGGCCTGACGATGATTTGCGTGACGCATGAAATGGAATTCGCCAAAAAAGTTGCAAATCGTGTGATATTTATGGAGGATGGGCAAATTGTTGAAGAAAATCAGCCAAACGAAATTTTTTCAAACCCCCAAAGCGAAAGGCTGAAAAGTTTTCTTTCAAAAATTTTGTGATATAGCCTTAAAAATGTGACTATACCCAATTTTTAACTTTTGACTTTGAACCATCCACTTTAGAGCCAAGTATTTCAAAACCGTCTGAAATTTTTGCCCCAATGCAAAGCTTTTGTAGTTGCTGCGGAACTTGCGATATGCCCGATCCTT
Organism: Oscillospiraceae bacterium; assembly: GCA_902789925.1. Classification (GTDB taxonomy): domain Bacteria; phylum Bacillota; class Clostridia; order Oscillospirales; family Ruminococcaceae; genus RUG12519. The sequence continues at coordinate 4,405 of CADAPX010000071.1, forward strand.
CATGAGTAACAAATGGTTTTACAATTTTCCCTTCAAAATTCAAATTTTGCAGCGCTGTGAACAATTCCTCCGGCATCTTCCCCCAATAAATCGGCGCGCCAATATATATAACCTCGTATTTTGAAATGTCCGGAACCTTTCCTTTTATTGGGGCGTTGTGAGTCTTGATCCTTTGCTTGGCTTGGTCAATGCATATCATATATTTTTCTGAATATTTCACAAGCGGCTCAACTTTAAACATATCCGCGCCAGTGAGCTCTTTAATATATTCAGCAACGACTTCGGTGTTGCCTTTGTTTATAAATTTTATTTCGCCGCCAAAATAGTTCTCATCCGCCCTGGAAAAATAAATGATCAAACTTTTTGTGTTGTTCATATGTTTAATTGCCTCCTTTTTTTCATAATATTCGCAAATTTTTATTCTTTATTGAAGCTTGAGCTGCTGCAAGCCTCGCGACTGGAACCCTGTATGGCGAGCAGGAAACATAGTCTAGGCCGATAGAGTCGAAAAACTCTATGCTTTCGGGGTCTGCCCCATGTTCGCCGCAAACTCCAAGGCAGATGTTTGGGCGAGTCTTTTTGGCGAGTCCGCAAGCGATTTCAACCAATTTTCCAACGCCGTCTTTGTCCAATTTCGAAAAAGGATCGTGTTCATATATTTTTTTGCTATAGTAATCCTTCAAAAATTTACTGGAGTCGTCGCGGCTAAGGCCATATGTCATCTGGGTCAGGTCGTTTGTTCCAAAGCTAAAAAATTCAGCGTCTTTTGCTATTTCGTCTGCATTTAGTGCTGCCCGCGGGACTTCAATCATTGTTCCAACAACATATTTTAACTTGATTTTTGCGGACTTGATCAGCGAGTCTGCTGTTTTAACGATAACTTTTTTAACGTTTTGCAGCTCTTTAACATCCCCAACCAAAGGAACCATGATTTCAGGGACTAAATTCCAGTCTGGATGTTTTTTTGAAACATTAATTGCCGCGTTTATGATGGCCGTCGTTTGCATAACCGCAATTTCTGGATATGTTATCGCTAGGCGACATCCTCTATGGCCCATCATCGGATTAAACTCCCTCAAAGATTTAACCCTTGATTTTATTTCATCTAGCGAAACCCCCATATCCTGCGCAAGCCTTTCCTGCTGGGGCTCCTTTTGAGGGACAAATTCATGCAAAGGCGGGTCTAGAAGGCGAATTGTGACTGGTTTTTCTTCCAAAGCCTCATAAATTTTTTCAAAATCTTTTTGCTGAATTGGCAAAAGCTTATTTAGAGCGTCTTTTCTTTGTTTTTCAGTTTTAGAAACGATCATCTGGCGCATAACTCGAATCCTGTCCGAGTCAAAAAACATGTGCTCCGTCCTGCAAAGCCCAACTCCTTTTGCTCCGAAGCA
>CADAPX010000072.1 GCA_902789925.1 Oscillospiraceae bacterium
TAGGAGGGCTTTGGACTTGAAGCCGTGTGAATTCGGCGAATCAGGGATTGTTCAAGTGGTTTCGATTTTGCCAAAGTCATATCCGGGGCACTCACTTTTAACTGAAGACGAGGGCGTTGTTTTGGGAGAAGATGATTGCAAGTGCGGCAGGATGGGAAAGTATTTTAAAATCAATGGTAGGCTGAAAAACGCTGAAATCAGGGGGTGCAGCGATACATATGCGAACAAATTTTGAAAATTTAGAGTATTTGGTTGGAAATAATCAGACAATAGATGATATGCTTCCAGTGCGGCCGTTTGCTCCTTTTGCGGACTGTGTTGTTGATTTTTTGAACGCATTGTCTAAAATATTAATGAAAAAAGGCAAAAATTTCTCAGATATTGTGACTTTTGGGTTTTGGTGTCGAAAATCAGCGATTTTAAAGCAGAAAGAAAAATATGATGATTTGTCTTCAAGAATTGGCCGAGGAATAGTTTTCCACAGCACTCCATCTAATGTTGCGGTTAATTTTGCGTTTAGTTTTGCAAGTGGATTGCTAGCCGGCAATGCGAATATAGTTAGGCTGCCTGCTAAAAATTTTGAACAAGTTGAAATAATATGCGAATGTGTCAACAATTTATTAAAATCGGATTTTTCGAATTTAGCTAAATATGTATGTATGCTAAAATATTCGTCTGATGAGAAAATAACCGACTTTATGTCATCAATATGTGACACGAGAGTCATTTGGGGAGGAGATCAAACGATTGCAAACATCAGAAAGTCTCCGCTTGGCCCCAGGGCAACCGAAATAACCTTTGCCGATCGATATTCGATAGCTGTGATTTGTGCGGATGAATATTTAAAGATGAATAATAAAGACAACATAGCAGTAAATTTCTATAATGACACATATTTTTCCGACCAAAACGCCTGCACATCCCCCAGAATTATTGTTTGGCTTGGCGATGAAAAGGAGAAAGCCAAGGAAATTTTTTGGAACAATATCGAGAAAATGGTTGCCAAGGAGTATGAAATGGCTCCTGTTCAGGTTGTTGGAAAGCTGACTGCTTTATTTAAAGTTGGAGCGGCTCGCAAAGTTAAATTGATTCCGCAAAAAAGCCAGTATATAACTCGACTGAAAGTAGACAAAATACCTGACGACTTGATGGACTATAAATATAACAGCGGATTCTTTTTTGAATATGATGCCGATGATTTGTCTGAAATTTTGCCAATATGCGATAAAAAATGCCAAACATTAACATATTTAGGAATAGATCCAAATAATATAAAAGCTTTTATTTCGAAATATAGGCCAGAAGGCGTGGACCGAGCTGTGCCTATGGGAAAATCTATGGACTTTGACCTTGTTTGGGATGGGTATGATTTAATAAGAGACTTGTCTAGAAAATTTGCCGTTATATGATTAATATTTTAGTCATGTGAAAATTAATTTAAAAAACTAAAGGGGAGGAAGGTTGTTTTATGAAAGCAAAAGCTTTAATTTTTCTGCATATGATACTAGTTATGTATTCACTGGGCGGTGTCTTTGCCAAATTTGCTGGAACTCAAGAATTTGGAAGTGTGTGTTTTTTCATATATTATGGAATTGAGTTGCTAATTTTGCTTTTATACACTATTTTTTGGCAGCAAATTATAAAAATCCTTCCCTTAACGTTGATGTTTGCAAATAAAGCCATAACCATCATTTGGGGAATTGTTTTTGGAATGGTTATTTTTGATGAAAAATTAACATTGGGTAAAATAATAGGCTCTGTTTTAATTATTTTTGGAATAATTTTTTATACTAAATGTACTAATTTAGATAAGGAGGGTAAAAGTGATTAATTCTCTTTTTTTATGTGTTATTGTCTTGCTAACGTCAATTTTTATAGCTTCAATTTCTCAAGTTATTTTAAAAAAATCAACTTTTAAGCATTATGACAGTGTTATTAGAGAATATATAAATTTACCGGTTATTTTAGCGTATAGCATATTTTTAATTGCGAATATGATGACTGTTTTTGCGTATAGCGCTGTTCCTCTTTCGCTCGGCATTGCGCTGGAAACAACCAGTTATTTATATATCACGTTTTTTGGGGTCGTCATTTTTAAGGAAAAATTAACAAAGCAAAAAATATTTTCACTCGCGTTAATTATCTTAGGAATTTTGGTTTATGCTTTGATTTAAATTAAAATATTATAGATGATTATTTTTGATTTATGCTAAAATTTTGTGTATAGAGATGAAAATATTAGCATTATTCCTGTGAAAAATAGTGTTGGATTTTTAAAGCGTATTATTATAAACACTCCAATTAATGATAAAAATATGGCAACAAACCAGGATATTATATTATATATTTTTAAGCATATTTGAAAATTAAAAAAAATCTCTAAAATTTTAAACAGTATTTGTCCGCCATCCAGATTAATATTGGGCAAAAGGTTGAACACTAGCAAACACAAATTAACAGCCGCTGGGGTTTTCAAATTTAGTTTCAAACAAATCACAAATAGTATTAAATTTCCTATGCAACCAGAGATCAAAACGATAATATCTTGCATGAGGGGCAGATTTTGTTTTTTAATGAGTTTTATTCCGCTTAATTCAAAAATTATGCAATCAGGCTTTGCTGAGAAAAAGTATATTGATAATATATGAAAAAATTCGTGAAAAAATGACGAAAATATTCCCCATACTACAATTTTTGTTGTGTCATATAATAAAAAAACAGATATTAGGCATATATATAAAAAAGAGACTGAAATTTTAATTCCAAAAATTTTAAATTTAATCATGCGAGCGTTGGAAACAGGCTTGAAGGATTGATCCACTTTCCATCTTTTTTCACTCCAAAATGAAGGTGTGGGCCTGTGACTAGGCCGCTGTGGCCAGATTTGGCGACGATTTGCCCTCCAGAGACATCGTTCCCGGCTTCAACCAATATTTCGCTGCAATGCGCATAGAGCGACTCATAGCCATCGGCGTGTTTTATAAACAAAAAGTTTCCAAAGCAGGGAGAGCTTGATTTTTTGCTGATCGTTCCGTCTGCCATTGCTAAAATTGGCGTTCCATCCCCAACGACTATGTCAACTCCATTGTGGGTTTCATTGCTTTTTCCGGTTAAAGGACTTGTTCGTTTTCCGAATTTGGATGAAATTTTTCCATGAGCTGGTTGCTTGAGCTCCAAAAGAAAGCTGTCTCCTGAGTCTGGTATTATTGAGCAGTCCAATGAATTTTCCAAATCGTTTTCAAGTATTTGAGCGGTTGCTGATATATCAGACTCTGTTTTGCTTCTTTCAATTGGCAAAGAATTATTTATAAATAGTCCTATTTTTTCCATAATACTTTTAAATCCATCATTTAGTTGAGGTCCTTCTAATGATGTTTTTATTTGTTTGCTGGCTATTTTGTAAATTTCGGGTGACATAATTTTTAACCCTCCAAGAGTTGCCAATAAAAAAACACAGATAAAAGTTTGAGCGCACAATACGTGGAATAAAAATTTGTGTTTATTTTGTGAGTATTTGTTTTCTTTTTCTAAATTATTATCATTTTCATAAACATCTTCATCAAATTCATAATAATTTGAAAATTCATCATCAAAATATTCATTGTTCATTTTATCGCCTCCCCCACACATAAAATTTTATTCGCAAAAATATGTGGATATGCACATTGTCTCAAGAATTGGCGTATTATAAATTGTGAAAGACGCGTTTGGGCCAAAAAAGGTGAGGTTATTGTAATGAGATTTAGAAGAAGGAGAAATTTTAATAATAATATAACTGGAAAATTGTTGATTGCAAGCGGCGTTTTAATAATAGTCTTCACAACGCCTGTTAAAACCCTTGCCATAATAACTGCCATTGGTTTGATAATTTTTGGTCTGATATTGTTATTTTTTAATAGGTAACTATTATTTAAAAGGAGTTTTTCATATGAAAATTGTTGTTGTCCACAGTCCCAAGGTTTTGTCCCCGATTTTAAGGCTAATATTTAAAATAAAAAAGGAAACAGTTTAAACTAAAAAAAGACCGGCGATAAAAATGCAGGTCTTTTTATTTTGGCTATATTAAACAATTTATCAATATTTAGTGTTTTTTAGTTCGTTATATATAAAACAATAACTCCTATAACGCTGCCGATGAATCAAACCGTCCTCAACAGCCCGCCGAACCAAACATCCCTTTTCGAAGGTGTGCGTGCAGGTTTTAAACTTGCAATCTGAATATTTTTTAAATTCTCTGAAACAGTCAATCAGATTTTCTTTTTCGATTTTATCATACTTTAAAATATCCACAGTCGAAAAACCTGGAGTATCTGCAATAAATCCGTCATTAATTGAAAATAACTGAGTAGTTTTGGTGGTGTGTTTTCCTCGACCGAGTTTGAGGCTAACTTGGTCTGTTTTTAAATTTAATTCGGGAAGCAATTTATTCAGCAAAGTTGACTTGCCAACCCCTGAATTGCCGCATAAAGCAGATATTTTTCCAGAGGCTAAATTATAAATCCTGTCTAGATTATTTTCAGTATTGTCGATAAAAATACAATTAATCCCAGCTAAATTATATATATTCGAAATTTCATCCGGACTAGCCATATCGGTTTTAGTAATAATTATAGATGTGTCAATTTTTTTAAACTCTGCAATCGCAATCAACCGATCCAAAACCAGATAATTAACATTTGGCTCACAAGTTGAAACAACAAACAAAACCAGATCCAGATTAGCCAGCGCAGGCCGCAGAAAAAAATTTTTCCTTGGCAATATTTCATCAATAATATTAAAATTTTCAAAATGTTTAACAATAACCCGATCTCCAACAACGGGCTTTGCGCACTTTTTTCGAAATATTCCACGCGCTCCACACTCAAACAACTCCCCCTCAGATTTTACAGTGTAAAAACCGCTGATTGAGCGAACTATCAGCCCTTCACGCTCAAACATGGAAGAAAAATTTCTCCAAAATCATAAAGTGCTGGAAAAAGCGGAATTGTTGAAATGAGGGTTGGATGTTGGGGGATCCGAGTCGAAATTAACTGTCAATGTTCCATATATTGCTGACTTTTTAGTTGATTTATTAGTTATTTTAACAGTATATGTCATAGTGGATGAACCGGAGTCGGTGAATGAAACTGTTCCGCCAACCATATAGGTTCCTTCTGCGACAATTTTGCTGCTTGGATTCAAAACAACAACCTCAAATGCGTCGCTTATTTGTTGAGTTGAACTCAGATTAATTTTTAGGTTTGCGGATCGTGAGGCTGATTTGCCGGAGCTAACAGTCAGCGTGATGCGTGTTCCAGATTCCGCCTCTCCTGTTATATCCTGGGAAATGATGGTGCCTGCTGGCTTGGAGTCGTTTTTCTCAGTTGACGAAACCTCAAATCCAGCTGCCCTGAGAGTCGCTCTGCCAGATTCTAAACTTTGGCCAACAACATTTGGAACGCTTCTGGTCTCGCCCTTGCCGCTGCTATAATATATTGTTATGGAGGTGTTTTCAGGGACTTGGTCTCCAGCTTGCGGGTCGGTTGATATGACATAGCCGGCTGTCACGGTTTTGTCATCTTTTTGGACGGTTTTTATGTCATTAAAGCCAGCAGATTTAAGCTTTGATTTCGC
>CADAPX010000073.1 GCA_902789925.1 Oscillospiraceae bacterium
TCAACCTTTGGCGAGTCTACCAATGAATGTTTTTGCTGGGACGGGGAAAAATGGGGTTATTAAAGCGCCAACTGTCAATTACAATTTTGAGCTTAATAAAATCATTGAGTTAAAAGCTGGTGAAACATTTAATGTGAACAACTATGTTAAAAATATTCAGCCACAGGGCGCAAATGTCAATTATCAGTTCGAATCTCTGTTTGCTTTTGAAGCTGGAGCAGTATTGGAAGAGGATGGAAAGGTTACAAACCCATGGATTGCAAAGGTTAAAGTCACGCTTGGAGGCGTTTCGAAAGAAACCTATATCATTTCAAACATTAATGAAATGTTAAACGCCGCCGAAGCCGCCGACGACGCCGCCGCCAACGCCGCCGCCAACGCCTTCGCCGCCTTCGGCTCCTACGCCGCCGCCAACGCCGCCGCCAACGCCGCCTACGCCGCCGCCAAAGCCGCCGCCGCCGACGCCGGCGCCGCCAACGGCTACGCCGTCGCCGCCAACGACGACGCCGCCGCCGCCGCCGACATCGCCGTCGGCCAGGCTAAGACTGCTTGGAATGTTGCTAAAAAGGCTTGTGAATCGGCTAAAATGGCTTTGAAAAAAGGCATCGATTTGGAATCCAAATTAAAAATTGCCTATATGGCATATAGGATTGCGCAATTTACTTGGATTTATAATACGACGGATACTACTAAAGAAGTTAAGGCGGGTGAGTGCAAAGAAAGAGCGAATGCGTTGCAAAAAGTGATTGACAGGTTATATAGCGATAAAGTCGGAGACCATGAAGAGGAAGAGAAATGGGAAGATTAGTAGAAGAAGGGGAAGGCCCAAATTAATTATTGTTTATTGTGATTTTTGATTTCAAGCGGGGAAGGAGGTTTTCTTTCCCGCTTGGAGTCGTTTTTTTGGGGGGTTAAGTTGCCCTCAAGGACACAAGCCTACCACTTCTCACGGACGCTTTCAAAGGGATTTGCGCTTGAGGAAGGTTTAATATTAAAGTCCGTTGTGAGCGGGCGGCGCTTAAATCGGTTTTTGCATTGCTTTTTGGAACGTGATCAAGGATTGTTTAATATATTGAGTTTTTAATTAAAGAGTTGAATATTTTAAGCAGGAGAGATTGAGGGGACTGCCCTCAAGGACGCCAACCTACCACTTTTCACGGACGCTTTCAAAGGAACTGTGCTTGAGGAAGGTTGAATACTAAAGCCCGTTGTGAGCGGGCAACTCAAGGACCGCCAACCTACCACTTGTCACGCGATTGAGGATTGTTTAATATATTGAGTTTTTAATTAAAGAGTCGGATATTTTTAAGCAGGAGCGATTGAGGGGAAGGGGACCGCCCTCAAGGACGCCAGCCTACCACTTGTCACGGACGCTTTCAAAGGGACTTGTGCTTGAGGAAGGTTTAATACTAAAGGCCGTTGTGAGCTGGGCCTCTCGAGAACGCCAGCCTACCACTTATCACGGACGCTTTCAAAGAAACTGTGCTTGAGGAAGGTTTAATATCCAAGCCGGTTGTGAGCTGGAAGCTCAAGGATGCTTAACTACCGCTTATCACGGACGCTTTCAAAGGGACTGTGCTTGAGGGAGGTTTAATATTAAAGTCCGTTGTGAGCGGGCGGCGCTTAAATCGGTTTTTGCATGGATTTTGGGAACGTGATCAAGGATTGTTTAATATATTGAGTTTTTAATTAAAGAGCCTGATATTTTAAGCAGGAGCGATTGAGGGGACCGACCTCAAGGACATAAGCCTACCACTTCTCACGGACGCCTTCAAAGGGACTGTGCTTGAGGGAGGTTTAATACTCAAGTCCGTTGTGAGCGGGCGGCAGTTGAATCGGATTTTGCATGGATTTTGGGAACGTGATCGAGGATTGCTTAATATACTGGTTTTTTTCGAGCAAAGAGTTGGATATTTTAAGCAGGAGCTTTTGAGGGGACAAATCTAACCCAATAAAATCAAATTTTTAAAAATTTTATGTTTACAGGGCTTGTTTTTATTATTTTAAAGTGGTATGATGAGACTGGTTTGTTTTTGAAGTTTTTCCTATGAAAGTCCATTCACAAAAATATATCGCTTGCGTATAATATATTAAAGGAGCAGATACATATGGACTTTATACTTTATGGAATATTTTTGTTTATTTTCACTGTGGGTTTTGTTGAAATTTTGAACATCACCGAGAGGTGGGTTGTTCGGTCTAAACGTCCGCCCAGCAGCATAATTATCATTCCTCTTTGCGGTCATATGGAGGAAATAGAGATGCTTGCGCGGGAGTTTAAAGCCAAGTTTCGGCGAAATGATCGGGCGAATTTGTTGCTTTTGGATATGGGGATGGACAAAGAAACCAGGGATATATGTGAAATATTTTGCGCAGACAACAGAAATTTTATATTGTGCTACTATCATCAAATCGACAACATATTAAGGAAGAATGTTGCTGTTAGATAGCTGGGATTATGTGAATTTAGTCATGAATTTATTAAAAAATTGTTTGTTTTGAGGTTGAAAAATGGATGAAAAAACGATTGAAGTTGAATGTTTGGTTGAGGATGTTGTGTATCAAAATGAAGACAGCGGCTTTGCTGTTTTGCAGGTTACTTCGGACGGCGTTTCTTTTGTTGCGGTTGGAGAGCTTTTTGGGGTTGAAGAGGGCGAGAATTTGATGGCGAGGGGCTTTTATGTTGATCATTCGATTTATGTGTTTTGGCGAAAAGACCCTGGAGATCATCCAGCAAGATCCGGATTCGCTTTCCCAAGTTAAAGGGATATCTCCCGCTAAAATAGAAAAAATTAAGGATGAATTTTCAAAGCTTTTTGCAATGAGAAAATTAATGGAATTTGTTGAAAATTTTGGATTGAAATCCAATATAAGCTTTAAAATTTGGAATAAGTTTGGAATTTTTTCACTGGAAACCATTAAAAGCAATCCATACCAAATGTGCTGTGAAGAAATCGGAATATCCTTTTTTGCTGCAGATGGCATTGCTCAAAAAGTTAAACCACAGCAAAACCAAAGCAACAGGATTTCTTGCGCGGTTGAATATATTTTGCGCTATAACGCTCGAGAAAATGGGCATACATGTGTCCCGAGGCCGAGCATTTTGCCAGTTGCATGCAAATTGCTTGATGTTTCTGGAGACTGTTTGGAAGTTGAGATTGACAAAATGCTTGACAGGGGCAGGATTTACAGTTATAATATGGGAAAGCAGATGCTGTTTTTGCCTTCATACTATATGGCTGAGCGATATATATCCCAAAGAATTTGCGATCTTGTCGATTTAAAAGAAGATTTTCAGCCTGAAGTTGTTGACGCGCTGATTGATCTTGAAGAAAAACGGCTTGGAATTTGTTTTGTTAAGATGCAAAAAAATGCGATCAGGGAGGCGATTTTTAACCATATTTTCGTTTTGAGCGGCGGACCTGGAACTGGAAAGACAACAATTTTAAACGCGATCATATCAATCCTTGAACAAAGGGGGCTTGAGGTCGCTGTTTGCGCGCCGACGGGAAGAGCTGCAAAACGCCTAACTAAAATGACTGGCAAAGAAGCTTTAACCATACACAGAATGCTTGGAGTTCAAAAAGTTGGGAAGGACAAGCTTGAATTTGTTCATAATGAAAAAAACCTTTTAAAATGCGATGTTGTGATAATTGACGAAATGTCTATGGTTGACAGCCTTTTGTTTTGCGATATTTTTAAGGCGACGCGGCTTGATTGCAAATTTATCCTGACTGGGGACTATCATCAATTGCCCTCGGTTGCTGCGGGAAATGTTTTAAAGAGTTTGATTTCGAGCGAGCGGGTTCCAAATGTTGAGCTTAGGGAAATATTTCGTCAATCTGCGCAAAGTTTGATTGTGACAAATGCGCATTTGATAATAAATGACCAACTTCCGGATTTGAGCAGGAAGGATTCTGATTTCTTTTTTTTGGAGAGGAAAACCCCCCAAAGCGTTGCTAAAACGATTGTTGATTTGCTGGCATTTAGGCTGCCCCGATCATATGGATATGACTTTGCGCAGGACATACAAGTCATTTGTCCGTCCAAAAAGGGCCTGGTTGGAACGGTCAATTTAAATAATGAAATACAAAAAGTGGTTAATCCGAAAAAGTCTTCCAGAGCGCAGTTTGCTTTTGGTCTATACACTTTTCGTGAAGGTGACAAGATTATGCAAATCAGGAATAATTATGACATAGATTGGGAAGATGGGAGCGAGAAGGGAAATGGAATATTCAATGGCGATATAGGAATTATCACTAAAATCAACATGATAAACAGGACATTTTTTGTTGATTTTGACGGAAAAATTGCGCAATACACTTTTGACATGGCAAAAGAAATCGAGCTAGCGTATGCAATAACCGTTCATAAAAGCCAGGGAAACGAGTTTAGGTGTGTTATAATTCCCGTTTTGAACAAAAGCACAGAGTTTTACAACCGAAATTTGATATACACCGCGATCACAAGGGCTCGGGAAAATTTGATTTTGGTTGGACTTGCTCAAACTGTTGCTCAAATGGCGCGTCAAATCAGCGTTAACTATAGATATACTGGGCTTCGGGAATTTATTGCAAAAAATGTTTGATGGGGAGGATGAAAATTGTTTAAAGAAGACATTTATTTTTGTCCATATTGCGGGATTAAAACTAATAATAGTATATGTTGTGAAATATGTTCGAATGAGTTGAAAAAATTTGTGAATAAAAACATAGGATCGACTGAATTTTGCGATGCATTCACTGCGCCTTTTGTGTATGAAGATATTGTTAGAGATGCTGTTCATAATTTTAAGTTTGAAAAACGTCGAAATTATTGTGAAAGTTTTGGATATTTTATGGCCAGTTGTGATTTATTTTATTCGGATATGATAATTTCTGTTCCGTCCTTTAATAACAAGAAAAAATATAACACATCCGATTTGCTTGCAAAATATATGTCTAAATTGTTAAATATTAGATATCAGCGTCATGCGGTCAGCAAGATTAGAGACACTAAATTTCAACATGAATGTGATTTTTCAAAAAGGCTTTCCAATTTAAATGATTGTTTTTCTGCAAGTCCCAAAAAACTGAATAATTTGAATATATTAATTTGTGATGATATAATCACCAGTGGATCAACAATTGATGAAGTGGCTAAGGCGTGTAAAAAATCTGGAGCAAGAAATGTTTATGCTGTTGCTTTTGCGGTTTCGAATGGAGCGTTTGCCGAGTGCTATTCTGGGGGCAAAAATTGGGATGTTAAATTTTAAAAATAAGTTGGTTTAATATAAAAAATTTTCATTTTTTTTGCATATAATACTCTTAATGATATTTTTATCGATTTAAGAGGTGTTTATATGTCAAAATTTGATATTGGAATCGATTTAGGGACAACCAATGTTAAAATTTTTGTTAAAGATAGAGGCGTTGTTTTGAGCGAGCCATCTGTTGTTGCAATTAAAAAAAAGACTGGAAAATTGTTTGAAATTGGCGAAAAAGCCTATGAAATGATTGGAAAAACGCCCGAATCGATCATCATTAAACATCCGGTTTCTATGGGCGTGATAGTTGATCATGAATTAAACAGGTTGATGATAAAAGAACTTCTATCTCGAGTTTTAAAGAAATCAATCAAAAAATCTCGAGTATGTATATGTTTTCACCGCTTAATGACAGATGTTCAAATTAAAGCTTTGGCTGAAACTGCGCTTTCATCTGGGTGTGGAAAGGTTTTTTTGATTGAAGAGTCCGTTGCTTCGGGGCTTGGAGCGGGCATAGACATTTTGAAAACAAATGGCGTTATGATTGTCAATATCGGCGGAGGAACAACTGATATCAGCCTGTTGACGTTTAATGGAGTTGTTGTTAGCAGGTCGATTAAAGCTGGCGGGCAAAATATAGATGGCGCCATTCTAAAAAATATTGCTAATTGTCATAATCTATTAATTGGGATGAAAACTGCGGAAAGAGTGAAAATAAAAATCGCAACTGTTAAATTGCCAAATAATTCTGTAAAATATAAACTGAGCGGGAAAGATATAGCTACTGGGTTGCCAAAGAGCGTCGTTATTACTCAATGTGATATTTTCGATCAATTGAAAGAGTCGATAGAGTGTATAGTGGAAAACATCAAGGAGGCTGTTGGGGAAGCTCCGCCCGAAATTGCTGCCGATATATATGAAAATGGGATTTTGCTCACGGGCGGGGGAAGTTTGATTGACGGGCTTCCTGAGCTGGTTTCGGAAAAAATTGGCGTTAAAGTGCGTCTGGCAGACCGACCCACGGATTGCGTTATAAATGGCGTTGGAAAGTCTTTTGACATGATCGACAATTTTAACCTGGATTTTGTCAGGTCTATTGTTTAATATGCACATATTTTTGCGCTTTCATGACAAAAGGCGCTAGTATATTCTTCGCAATGTGTGATATACAATTTGTATTTTGGGTTAGGGTTATATTTGTCCCCTCAATCGCTTCTGATGAAAATATATTGCTCTTTAATTAAAAACCCAATATATTATGATATCCTCAATTGCGTTCCAAAAAACAATAAAGCTGACAGCTTAAATCGCTGCCAGCTCACAACGGACTTTAATATTAAACCTCACTTGAGGACAAGTCCCTTTGAAAGCGTCCGTGATAAGAGGTAGGTTTGTGTCCTTGAGTGGGCCGCCATCTTACAACTAACTGTAATATTAAACCTTACTCAAGCACAGTTTCTTTGAAAGCGTCCGTGATAAGAGGTGGGTGGAACGTCCTTGAGTGGGCCGCCATCTTACAACTAACTGTAATATTAGACCTTACTTGAGGACAAGTTCCTTTGAAAGCGTCCGTGACAAGTGGTAGGTTTGTGTCCTCGAGCTGCCCGCTCACAACTAACTGTAATATTAAACCTTACTTGAGGACAAGTTTCTTTGAAAGCGTCCGTGACAAGAGGTAGGTTTGTGTCCTTGAGTGGGCCGCCATCTTACAACTAACTGTAGTATTAGACCTTACTCAAGCACAGTTCCTTTGAAAGCGTCTGTGATAAGAGGTGGGTGGAACATCCTCGAGCTGCCCGCTCACAACTAACTGTAATATTAAACCTTACTTGAGGACAAGTTTCTTTGAAAGCGTCCGTGATAAGAGGTAGGTTTGTGTCCTCGAGGGCGATTGAGTGGGCCGCCAGCTCACAACGGACTTGAGTATTAAACCTTACTCAAGCACAGTTTCTTTGAAAGCGTCCGCGATAAGAGGTAGGTTTGTGTCCGTGAGAGCTGTTCCTTTAAAATTCCTTGTTTAAAATATCAAGCTCTTTACTAAAATACCCAATATATTATAATATTCTTAATTGCGTTTTAAAAAACGATGTGGCTGACAGCTTAAATCGCCGCCAGCGCACAACTGAATGAAATATTAAATCTCACGGAGCCTCTAAATTTTTTTAAAACCGCCCTTAATAAGTGATAACTAAGAATCCGCAAGCTTACATCAAATGTCAACACTGAATCTAAATAAATACGTAAAGTTAAGGTTCTGGTTTTATGAAAGAATTCCAGTTAATTCATCGTCAAGAAGGCCTTTTCTTTGCAAATACACTTTAAATGTTTCGGGAGAATAATTTTTAATGTTGCTTTTAAACTTTTCCTCAAGATCGTACTCATCATAACCACATTTTTCCATATAATCCCAAAGCTTTTTTTTCCTTTCAGGACTCCAGTCCTCTTCGGCTCCTCCAGCAACAGACTCTAACGCATCGTTGTCTAATGCGCTGTTTAAATTTTCTTTTTTGTCTTCCATTTCAGACACCTCCTTTCAAAAATTTTAATTTTAGGGGATTTTTAACACAAACCCCCTAAAACTAATATATCACATTTTGCATCAAATGTCAACATTAAATATGGTTTTTTTGGAATTTTTTTCAGTTTTAGCGGTTTTGCCTGAGAGACAGCCCTTAAGAGCGGTCGCGATCACAACTAACTGTAATATTAAACCTTCCTCAAGCGCAAGGCCCTTTGAAAGCGTCTGTGAGAAGTGGTAGTTAAGCGTCCTCGAGGGCATTGTCACGCCTTTTGACCTTGGCTTGTTAAGGGCTCTTTGAAAGAGGGGGCGATTTAAATGAGATTGAATCGCATGGTTGATGGTGGGCGGGCGGCACTTACCTAGTCTTTGCATTGTTTTTT
>CADAPX010000074.1 GCA_902789925.1 Oscillospiraceae bacterium
GATGTTAATGTTTCGGTTCGGCCGGTTGGATCTGAGGATTTTGGAACCAGGACTGAAATAAAAAATATGAATTCATTCACAAATATCTCAAAGGCTGTTAAATATGAAGTTCAAAGGCAGATTGATTTGATTGAGAGCGGAGGGAAAGTTGTTCAGGAAACGCGCAGGTTTGATGATGCTTCGGGAGTGACGGAGTCTATGAGAGGGAAGGAAGATGCCCATGACTATCGGTATTTTCGCGAACCCGATTTGGTTACAATTTTCACAGATGAAGAGCGTGTTGATCAAATCAAAAAGCTGATTCCAGAGCTTGCGCATAAAAAACTTGAAAGATATGTTAAAAATTATGGTTTATCTGAAATTGATGCGAAATTGTTGACTAAATATAAAAGAGTTGCTGATTTTTTTGAAAAGTCAATTAAAGATCTAAAATCCTGCAGAAATTGCGCT
The DNA here is from genome assembly GCA_902789925.1 of Oscillospiraceae bacterium. Classification (GTDB taxonomy): domain Bacteria; phylum Bacillota; class Clostridia; order Oscillospirales; family Ruminococcaceae; genus RUG12519. The sequence continues at coordinate 451 of CADAPX010000074.1, forward strand.
AATTTAATACTTTCATTGATTTTTTCCAAATTTGAGACCGAGGAGCAAAAGGAAAAATTCGAGATAAAAGTCAGTCCTGAGGCGATGAATGAGCTGTTAAAGCTGCTTGAAGCTGGAAAAATTCGGAATAATGTTGCAAAAAAAACCTTGGAAGAGATGTTGGAAAGCGGGAAGCGCGCAACGGACTTTTTATCCGAAGAGGATTTGAAGGGTTTGAGCGAGCAAGAGCTGAAAGACGTTTGCAGCCAGGCGGTTAAAAGCAATCCAAATGCTGTCCGGGACTATTTGGACGGAAAGCAAAAGGCGGTTAAATCCTTGATTGGCTTTGTTATGAAAAACACTAAAGGCAAGGCAAATGCTCAACTGGCTGAAAAATTTATCATAGATATAATAAATAGCAAAAATTAAAATGTAATCAAAAAAGGCTGCAAAAAATTTTAGATTTATGCGGCCTTTTTTTGTTTTGTTTAATTATTTTCGCAAGAGGATGATTCCCAGAGTGTTGGGTCCACAGTGAGAAGATATTGTGCAACTGGCGTTTGTTTCTATAACTTTTTTGAATTTATATTGTTTTTTTAACTTTATTTTTATTTTTTCGATTGTTTCGTTGATTTCTTCAGAACACGGAGAGTGGGTTAAAATGGCAAATTCTCTGTTTATGTCATCTCTGTTATACAATCTGTCGTTTATATATTCATTTATACATTTAGTGAGCGGTCCTCTGTATTTTTTTCCGGAATACATTTTGCCATTTTCTAGCTCGATGCAGGGCTTAATTTTCAGCAAATTCGCGCCAAATTTAGCAACAGATGAGCATCTTCCGCCCGCGTGCAAATATGTCAGAGTCCCTGGGACAAAGCTGGTTTCTATTTTTGGAATAATACTGTTTGAAATTTTTTTAGCTATGTTTTCTATAGATTCACCCTCTTGAATCAGTTTTTTTGCAACTAAAACGCAAATTGTCATCCCTGACGATAAATTTTTAGAATCTATAACGTATATGCTGTCTTTTGGAAATTTTTTTGCGGCTATGCATGCATTTTGATAGCACGATGAAAAGCTGCTGCCAATATTGAAATGAATCACTTTATTCCCACTATTTATAATATTTTTGAAAAGATTTGAATAATCTTCTATAGTGCAGGCAGAGGTTTTGGGCAATATTTTGGTCTTTTCATATTGGTTGAAAATGTCGATTGGAGTTATGTCGACCATGTCTTTATGTGAGCCTGATGGTGTGTTGATATATAGCGGGGTAATTTTGACGTCATAGGTTTTTATTAGACTATCTGGTAAATCCGCGGGACTGTCGACGGTTATTTTAATTTTATTCAATTGAATTTCCTCCATTTAATGTAAAATATTTTTATTTACAAAATTTAAGCCAAGCAACGCGCTTCTAATTATACCAAATTTTTAGCCACAAATCAAGTTTACAGATACCACGCTCATGATCATGCCAACAAAGTCGCCAATTAAGGCTGCGGGAAGTGTATATTTGGTTTTGGATATGCCAACAGCGCCAAAATAGATGGCTACGGTGTAGAATGTTGTTTCAGACGAACCCATTAAAACGCTGGCTATGAGGCCTATTTTCGAATCTGGTGAATTATTTTTGAATATTTGCTCCAGAAAAGAAAGCGAACCGCTGCCGGATATTGGGCGAAAAAGCGCAAGTGGAATCAATTCTGACGGCAGGTTAAATATTGAAAAAAACGGCTCTAAAATTTCACACATATATTCTAAAAAACCCGACGCAGCCAGCATATTTATTAATGTTATGATTCCTATTAGAACAGGTAGAATTGATATAGATGTTTTTAGACCATCTTTGGCTCCTTCTATGAAAATATGAAATATGTCTATTTTTTTTGTTATGCCTGCCAGAAATATTATCGCAATTACAAAGGGTATAAAATAATCTGTCATTTATTTTTAACACCCCATAATTTTGAAAATATTTTTACAGCCAGTATTGATGCAAGAAGTGCTGATGTTGAAGATATGAGAGTTGGATAGAAAATTTTCATCGGATTTGTTGAGCCGTGTTCGAGCCGGAGAGTTGCGATGGTTGTTGGAATAATTTGAATTGCAGATGTGTTTAAAACGCAAAACAAAATCATATTATATGAGGCGGAGTTAATATTTTTATTAGATTTTTGAAAATTTTTCATTGCGTTTATCCCAAGCGGAGTTGCTGCATTTCCCAGGCCCAAGAGATTTGCAGAGACATTCATTGAAACAGCTTCTATTGCTTGTTTTGAGGGATTTTTGAACAGTTTTTTTAAAACCGGAGCGAAAATTTTGGCTATACTAGATGTAATTTTACTCTGCTGCGCAACCTTCATAATGCCGTTCCAAAAGCAAATAGCGCCGCAAATTGAAAGAAACAGGTTTATTGCGGCTTTGCTTCCGCCTATTGCAGCTATGCTAACATTGTTCATTTTATTAGAAATTATTCCAAATACTATTGAAAATATCACTCCTAAACAAAAAATCCATTTCAAATTAACAAACACCACCTTAAACAGTAGATATATATGTGTTGACAATGGATTTTATTATGAATTTTCGATAATAATATGCGTGTCGCAAAACAAAGTCTAATTATTTTATAATAAAACAATAAATTAATCGGTTAATATTACAGGCTTTTTTCTATATTCCTCGCCGCATGGCTTGGGTTTTTTTTGGCAAAACATGAAAAGGTCGGTTGCTTTTGAGTCGACATTGGCGCTATATGAAAAATTTTTTGCAATATTTTTGAAGTTAGAAGTTATCATAATGTTGTCATTTTTTTTTGATATAGATAATATTTTTCTTCCAATTTCATTAAATCCAAGCACTTTGGTATATTGTGGATTTTGGGGGATGTTTTGCTTTTTTATGCCTAAAAGAGCACACAACACAATTCGTCTGAGCCTTGACATTGTGTATCTTTTGGTTTTTACCAGTTTAAAAAATTCTTCAAGCGTTGTTGCGGCCTTTGAGAACTTGAAAAGCCTGTTTTCAAGCCCTTCGCTGACGTCAGGAAGCTCAGCAAATTCATCCTGCTTCATGTTTCTTAATTTGTAAAACAGCAGATCTGAGGGCAGCTTGGAAGGGGATATATATGCATCTAGTAATTTTTTTGGAACATATTCTTGGATTTTATCTATATTTTTGCGAATAAATGATGAAGTTGCAAATTTAATTTTTTGGTCATTTTTATCCGGTTTTTTATATCTTTTTGTTGTGTATATCGAAAAATTGCAATTCAGATTTAAACATGCCTTTATATATTCAACGCCCAGCGTGTTATTGGGCGTATCAAGCAGCTGGGATATGGGGTCAGATATTGCGAGTTGACGAGCTTTTGGATATGAAAATCCTTTTTTTAGATGGTTGCGCATGGCTTTAGATTTGTCTATTTTTTGACATATATGTGCTAATTTTATTAAATCATCGACATTTCCCGACTCGCTTCCAAAATTTATCATGTCAATACAATTTAATTGTTGTAATATATATATCGCTGCATTTGAAAATTTTTCAGCAGAGGAACATGAAAACACAGCCGGAAGCTCAACTATCAAATCTGCGCCGCAAGACAAGGCAGCGTGGGCTCTGGTCCACTTATCGTATAGAGCTAACTCACCTCGCTGCATAACATGTCCGCTCATCACGACAACCACAGCGTCTGCGAGCTTTTTCGCTTCGGTTATGTGGTGTAAATGTCCATTGTGAAAGGGATTATATTCGGCAATTATGCCACAAATTTTCATGATTTTCTCCCATTATATTGTGGTATTTGCACAAAACCATAATAAAATTTATTAAAACAGATTAAATATGGGTCTGGGGATTTTATGGTTAATTTAAACCTATCCATTTTAGGTATTATAACACAAAAAATTGCGTTTTGTCAACAAGATGCGTGACAGTTAATTCGCAAAAAACTAATTGTAATATTTGATTGGGTTATATTTGCCCCCTCAATCCTTCTTTTTCCAAGACTGGCTCTTTGATTTAATAATCTGCTTCTTTTAAGCCTTCCTCGAAAGCATTCTAACGAAAAGATGAGAAAACCAATTAATCCGCCGCCTTCCCACCATAAACCATGCAGTTGAGGCTGGCTTAAAATGCCTGGGGTTTTTAGGCCGTCTATAACAAGTGGTAGGTAAACGCCTTGAATTGGGGCTTTTGCGGATGCTTCGCTACCATTTGTTAAGGATGCTTTCAAAAGGACTTGAGCTTGAAGGAGGTTTAATATTACAGTTAGTTGTGAGATGGCGGCGCTTGGATTCGCTTTTTTATTGTTTTTTGTTTTTGGAACGCGATTAAGGATATTACAATTTGTTGAATTTGGATTATATTTGTCCCCTCAATCCTTCTTTTTCTAAGACCGGCTCTTTGATTTAATAATTTGCTTCTTTTAAGCCTTCCTCGAAAGCATTCTGACGAAAAGATGAGAAAGCCGATTAATCCGCCGCCTGCCCACCATAAACCATGCAGTTGAGGCTGGCTGAAAATATCTGGCGTTTTCAAGCCGTCCTTAACAAGTGTTAGGTCAACGCCTTGAATTGGGGCTTTTTCGGACGTTTAACTAACACTTGTTAAGGATGCTTTCAAAAGGATTCAAGCTTTAAGAAGGTTTAATATTACAGTTAGTTGTGAGCAGGCGGCGCTTGGATTCGCTTTTTTATTGTTTTTTGGAACGTAGTTGAGGATATTACAATTTGTTGAATTTGAGTCATATTTGCCCCCTCAATCCTTCTTTTTTCAAGACCAGCTCTTTAATTTAATGACCTGCTTCTTTTAAGCCTTCCTCGAAAGCATTCTGATAAACGATGAGAAAACCAATCAATCCGCCGCCTTCCCACCATAAACTGTGCGGTTAAATCTAATTTAAAATATCCGATTATTTCAAAGCGTCAATAACAAGCCAAGGTTAAAAA
>CADAPX010000075.1 GCA_902789925.1 Oscillospiraceae bacterium
GCCGAGCCCTTTAAAAACGCCAATGAAAAGCCAAGGTTAAAAGGAGTGAGCGAGTTGCGGGCGCCGATCTACCGCTTGTTATGGACATTTTGAAAGGGGCTTTGATTTGAAAAAAGTTTAAATATTACAGTTAGTTGTGAGACGGCGGCGCTTGATTGGCGATTGCATTGTTTTTTGAGAGTAAAGTCAAGGATATTTGAAATAGCTTGATATTTTAAACAAAGAGCTGGAATTTCAAGAAAGAGTTTCATTGGGACAAATATAACCCAATATAATCATGTAATGAATGCTTGTGGGTTTTCCTGCATCAGACCATGCGCTGAAAACCTACATTATATGTGGATGAAAAATCAAACGAAAAAGGGGATTTAATATGTCAAAAATTTGCTTTTTATTTTCGGGACAGGGCTCTCAAAAAGTTGGAATGGGGGAGGATTTGTGTCGAGTCAGCTTAAATGCAAAACGTGTTTTTGAATGCGCAAGTGACATTTTAGGATTTGATCTGTTAAAAATTTGCTGTGAATCCAGCGCCCAAAAACTGGCGCAAACCATATATTCTCAGCCCGCGATTATGGCGGTTTCGCTTGCGGCTTGGGAATGTTTAAAGCAAAATCAAGTCGCTCCAAAGGCTGTTGCGGGCCATTCGCTTGGCGAGTATGCAGCCATGGTTTCAGCAGGCGTTTTAACTTTGGAAGACGGGTTTCGAGTCATCCGGTCTCGTGCTCACGCTATGCAGGAATGCGCAGAAAATCAGCAAGGGGCGATGTGCGCAATAATTGGAATATCTTCAAACGTTGTCGAAAAAACCTGCCTTGAAATTGATGGATATGTCAGGTGCGTTAACTATAATTCTCCCCTCCAAACAGTTGTTGCAGGCCAGACAAACAGCGTCAAATCGCTTGCTAAAGCTCTTGAAAAAACGGCCAGAAGATGCATATTTTTAAAGGTTAGTTCAGCGTTTCACTCAAAATTTATGCAACCTGCAGCTGAAAAATTTGAAGCCCAAATCGAAAATATTAGTTTTTCAGATCCAAAAGTTTCTTTTTTCAGCAATCTAACGGGAAAAAAGGTTGAAAGTGGCGATGAAATTAAAAAGATGGCGCCAAGGCACCTGACCTCTCCCGTTAAATTTGTTGACGAATTGCTTGCCATGCAAAATGAAGGATTCGATTCATATGTTGAGCTTGGTCCGGGCAGGGTTTTATCAGGACTTGTCAGACAAACTCTGGATAATGTTAAAATTTTAAATGTTGAAGATGAAAAATCGTTGCAAAAAACTTTAGAAAACCTCTGACAATTTAAGACTAATTTGAATATTTTTTATCTTTATCAAAAAAAGGAGGAATAGTGATAAAAAATTATGGATTACTGGGGCATCCTCTTTTCCACAGCCTTTCGCCCCAGATACACAGACGCTTATTTGAGCTTTGTGACGATAAATTTTCAACATATGAGCTGTTTGATTTGGATATTTCCGAAATGGGAAGATTTTTTCATGGATTTAACAATCTTGATGGATTTAATGTGACTATTCCATATAAAATTGATATGTATGAAAAATTAATCTCTTTAGACCAAACGGCAAACAAATATGGCGCAGTCAACACGGTTAAAAGGCTCAAAAATGGCTTATATAGAGGGTATAACACCGACGTTGAGGGGTTTTTGAAGTCGGTTGAATCTGAGGGGATTTCTCTTTGCGGCGAAGTTTTGCTTTTAGGATGCGGCGGCGTTGGCAAAATGGCAGCTGTTGAAGCTGTTTCTCAAAAGGGCAGTTTGACGATTGCTTTAAGGAATCCCTCAGCTCCCAAAGTTTTAAAATTTAAGACAGATCTTTTAAAAATTCAAAAAAACGCTAAAATTAAGATTGTCAACATAAATAAAATTCCGAAAATAAATTATGATCTTTTAATAAATGCGACTCCTTGCGGAATGTTTCCAAATGTGAATGAAATTCCTGTCTCTTTTGAAATTTGCAAAAAATGCTCAACAATTTTCGATTTAATATATAATCCAACGCAGACTGTTTTGATGAAGACGGGAAAAATGTTTGGAGCAAAGGTTGTTGGCGGGATGGCTATGTTGGTTTGGCAGGCGGTTTTTGCTCATAAAATTTGGAACGGATCAATATATAATGAAAAAGATATAAAAAACCTCATTAAAGACATGGAAAATCGATAAAGCTGGAGAAAAATCATGAAAAACATATATTTATGTGGATTTATGGGGTGTGGAAAAACTTCAGTTGCAAAAATTATTTCCAAAAAATTAAAACTTAAATTGATTGACACTGATATTGAGATCCAGAAAGCAAAAAATATGAATATATTCGAAATTTTTCAAAAACATGGAGAGCAGTATTTTAGAAATCTTGAAACTGAAATTTTGAAAGACTTGCAAAATTCAAGCGATTGTGTTATCTCAACTGGAGGGGGAACGCTTCTTGGCCGCCCCGAAAACGCAAAGCTTGCCCTGTCCGGCGGAAATGTTGTTTTTCTTAAAACTCCCTTTGAGACATGCTGGGAAAGGATAAAAAATTCCCAAAGGCCGCTGATTTTTAAAAAGACTATGAGTGATATTAAGCGGCTTTTTAACGAACGGGAGAAAAAATATCAGCGCATTGCAAGCGTGTGTCTAATAAACGACAAATCTTCAAGCTGTTGCGCAAAAAAATTGATTCGCCTGATAAAAAACAGGGATATTCTGTGATTTTTATACTCATTACTTTTTCTTTGGCTTAAAAATTAAAGCAACCAATATTCCAAAAAGTATTGCTGCGCTTATTCCGGCCGCTCCGGCGCTCAAGCCCCCCTTCAAAATTCCAACCAATCCTTGCGTTTTAACAGCCTGCCTGACCCCTTCGCTGAGCAAATATCCAAAACCGGTTAGAGGAACAGTTGCCCCAGCTCCAGCAAATTCAACAACAGGCTTATATATTCCAATTGTTCCCAAAAAAACGCCTAAAACAACAAATCCAACCAAAATCCTTGCTGGCGTGAGTTTGGTGTAGTCCAGCAAAATTTGGCCAACAACACATATTAAACCGCCAACGCAAAACGCTTTTAACAAACTAATCGCAATTTCCATGTCCTATATTGCCCTCCAAAAAAATAAGATGCGCAACGCCCGGAATGCTTTCTCCTTGCTGATTTGCTGTTGGAGACATAAGCGCGCCTGTTGCAATAAACAAAACTCGTTTTAATTTTCCTGTTTCCAGGCGCTTTAAAACATCCGCACATAGTACCGCAGCTGAACACCCGCATCCAGAGCCTCCAGAATGGACGTCTTGCCGCTGTCTGTCGAAAAGCAAAAGCCCGCAGTCGCTGTGTTTTCCCTTTAATGGATAGCCTTCTTTGTCCATAATTTGGCTCAAAATCGCCGATCCAACCTGGCCCAGATCTCCCGTTAAAATCATGTCATAATCTTCGGCTTGAGTTTTGGTTGATTTAAAAAATTTTGTTATTGTGTTGACGGCTGCGGGCGCCATTGCTGCTCCCATGTTGTTCATATCTTTGATTTGATAGTCGATTATTTCCCCAACGCAAGCTGCTTTGACGTTAACCTTTCCTTCGTTTTGCTTTCCCAAAACAACAGCTCCAGCAGCGGTTGCGGTCCATTGAGCAGTCAGCGGCCTTTGCCCTCCATATTCCAAAGGGAACCGAAATTGTCGCTCGGAAGCGGATTCCGCCATTGTTGAACACGCTCCATATATTCCTGCAAAGGGAATGTTTAGCTCTCGCAAGCCATAGTTTGTCCCTATGCATTGATTTAAAAGGTCTCCAGCAAACGCGATGTCTATTTCATCTGGGGAAAGGCCAGCTTTTTTGAGCGCTTGCTTTGCGGCAAACAGTTGCATTTTGCTTTCAGCTTTTTCAAAGGATTTCTCTCCGTCCATGTCTCCTTGAAAAACCTTGTCAAATTTGCCTTTTAAAGGGCCGTTTGCCTCCATGTCCCCCGCAACAGCAGCATATCCCAGAATTGATGGAGGATTTTTAAAGCATATTACTCCTCGCCTGTTTTTCATATGTTTCCTCCAAGACAATTTATTATATAGCAGATAATTCCCGAAGCCATGGCTGCTATTGTTCCATAGACGATAACAGGTCCTGCTATGATGAACATTTTGGAAGAAACGCCGAGGATAAAGCCTTCTGTTTGAAATTCCAGAGCCGGGGAGACGACAGCGTTTGCAAATCCAGTTATTGGAACAAACGTCCCAGCTCCGCCAAACTTTGCTATTTTATGAAAAACGCCAAAACCTGTTAAAACTGCTGTTATGAAAATTAAAATTACTGAAACCCATATCCCACATTCTTCCTTGCTCATATTCATGCTCGAAAGCCAAAGTCTCAAGGCCTCTCCAACAGAGCAAATCGTTCCTCCAATTAAAAATGCAAGCGGAAAGGTTTTATATATTGGAGAACCGGGTGACATTTTTTTGACCAATTGCCCATATTCTTTATATGACATATTCAAAGCAAAAAGCACCTCCTGTTAAAGTCGAATTTATATAAATCCACACTCGTTATTTTTGACCTATTATTATTTTTTTATTCAAGCGCGCGGGAGCATTTTGATTTTTCTGATTTGTTATAGATATTTTTTGCAATAAAATCCCCAAAGAATCCGTTTAACCGCTTATTACGGATGGGTTTAGGTTATATTTGTCTCATTAACCTTTTTGCTAAAAATATCAGAATTCAATTTAAAAGCCAATATTTTTCAACCCATCCTCAACCAAACTATAAAAAACAACCATAAAATGGATCTAAATGCCGCCTGCGCTTCACCCTTAGACCATGCAATTTAATCTGATTTAAAATGCCAAGACTTTTTTCAAAACGCCCGTCAAAAGCCAAGGTTAAAAGGAGTGAGAGCGTAAAATGGATTTTTTTCGAGGACGCCAGCCTACTGCTTGTTATGGACGGATTTAAAGGGGCTTGAGTTTGAGCGAAGTTTCATATTACAGTTGGTTGTGAGCCGGCGGCGCCCATCCCAGGCTTTTGCATTGTTTTTTAGAATGTATTCAAGGATTTTGGGGATTATTGGGTTTTTTAAATGTGCTATCGAATTTTTTAAGAAAGAATTTTATTGGGACAAATATAACCCAACAAAATAATATAAATAGTGTTTTTTGCTTAAAACGCCAATTTAACTGCAAAATTGTTGCAAATTGAATTTGAGTTTGATATAATTGTATGGTGGTTTTTTTAGTTTTATTTTAGATTTGAAATTGAATGAGGAGAGGTTAGAATATGCCTGCGAAGGTTGTTGTTGGAGTCCAGTGGGGAGACGAGGGGAAGGGAAAAATCATCGACATCCTTTCTTCCAGGGCGGATGTTGTTGTTCGTTCTCAAGGCGGAAATAATGCGGGGCACACCGTTGAAAGCGGAGGCGAGATATATAAGCTTCGCTTGATTCCGTCCGGAATTTTATATAAAAACACATATTGTGCTATTGGGTGTGGAGTTGTTCTAGATCCCGGCTCAATTTTAAAGGAAATTAGCGAGCTAAAGCAAAGAAAAGTTTCTTTTGACAGGTTTTTCATAGACCCTCGAGTTCATGTTGTCATGCCGTGGCACCTCCTTCTTGATGACGCCGCTGAAAAGTTTAGGGGGAAATATAATATCGGAACAACAAAAAGGGGAATCGGGCCGTGTTATATGGACAAATCAGAAAGAAGCGGAATTCGAATGTTTGACCTAATAAATCCTGAAATATTCAGATCAAAAGCAAAAATTGTTGGAAATTTTAAAAACAATCTGCTGGCTAAAGTTTATGGCGAAAAACCCTTGGACATTGAGCGAATAATTTGCGAATATATTGAATATGGAAAACAGCTTAAACCTTTTGTTAAAGACGTTTCTGTTAAAGTATATGAAGAATATTGCAAAGGGAAAGAGATCTTGTTTGAGGGGGCCCAGGGAACTTTGCTAGACCTGGACGTTGGAACATATCCTTTCGTCACGTCTTCCAACCCAATTTCTGGAGGGGTATGCACAGGGACTGGGATTGGACCAACCATGATTGACGAGGTGATTGGAGTTGCAAAAGCATATTCAACAAGAGTTGGGCAAGGGCCATTTCCAACAGAAATTTTTGGCCAGACGTCTGAATTTATTCGCAAAAAGGGAGACGAATTCGGAACAAACACAGGGCGCGCAAGGAGAGTTGGCTGGTTTGACAGCGTCATAGCTCGCCACGCCGTTCGAACAAATGGCTTGACAAGTCTTGCAATAAACAAACTAGACACTTTGTCTGGAATTGAAAAATTGAAGGTTTGCTCTTCATATCAAACTAAAGACGGGAAGATTATATATGACTTTCCGTGTTCTTTTGAAGAGCTTGAAGATTTAACCCCAATATATGAAGAACTTCCGGGGTTTGACGAGGATATCGGCCAGTGTCGAAACTATTCTGACCTTCCAGAAGCATGTCGAAAATATATATCTCGTCTTGAAAATTTATGTAAATGCAGGATAAATATGATTGGAGTTGGGCCTGCAAGATCTCAAAATATTGAGCGATAGAGCAAAAAGAGCGCGTTTTAAGCTTGAGGGCAAACCAATTCTTAAAACGCGATTTTGGCTTTAAGGATTCAAATTAATTTATTTTGTTCCAAAAATCCTGTCTCCAGCGTCTCCAAGCCCAGGGATGATATATCCGTTTTCGTCAAGGCTTTGGTCTAAAGCGCCGCAAAAGATTGAAACGTCGGGGTGGCTTTTTTCGACTTTTTCGATGCCTTCCGGCGATGCTATTATACACATAAAGCGCAATTTTTTAACTCCGCGTGTTTTTAAAATGTCCATCGCGTGAACCGCAGATCCTCCTGTTGCAAGCATGGGGTCAACTAAAATGACTTCAAAGCTTTCAAGATTTAAGGGAAGCTTGCAGTAGTATTCAACTGGCTTTAAAGTCGCTGCGTCTCTATACACGCCTATGTGACCAACTTTTGCGGCCGGGATCAGCTCAAGCATTCCGGATTCCATCCCAAGCCCTGCTCGCAAAATTGAAATGATTGCGATTTTTTTGTCGATGATTTCGGCTTTTGTTTGCGCCATGGGAGTTTGAATTTCAACCTCGCTCAAAGGCAAATCTCTCGTTGCTTCATACCCCATAAGAAGCGATATTTCATGGACAAGTTCCCGAAATTCCTTTGTTCCGGTTGATTTGTCTCTTATGAGCGGATGCTCCATGATTATTGGTTTCATAGCCAAAAATCCTTTCTTTGAAATATATGCAACAAATTTTTAATTGTTTTGACGGGATCGAGAATTAGTTTCGATCTCTTTTATTTTTTCAACACGCCTTGAATGTCTCCCCCCTTCAAATTCTGTCGTAAGAAAAGTTTCAACCAGTTCCAGAGCAAGCCCAGCCCCAACAACTCTCCCTCCGAGGCAGAGGACGTTTGCATCGTTGTGGAGCCGCGTGAACTTAGCTGAAAAAACGTCAGAACAGCAAGCGGCTCGAATTCCCGGGACTTTGTTTGCTGCGATTGAAATTCCAATCCCTGTTCCGCAAAAAAGCAAGGCTTTATCACAAATTCCTTCAACAATTGCGCTGCAGGCTTTGACAGCAAAATCCGGATAGTCGCAAGATGATCGATCATAGCAGCCAAAGTCTTTATATTCAATTGCTTTTTTTTCTAAATATTCAATCACGCAACATTTTAATTCATATCCCCCGTGGTCGCTACCAATGGCTATCATTTAATCTCCTCCTGATTTTTAAGATTATTTCGCATTCTCTCCGCTTGAGACAGTCTCAAATATTTTGGAAAAATTATCGCTCCCGGATCTAAAATTTCGTTTTTTATCTTTTCAAGTCCGCAAAAACCAACGCTTGAAGCCCTTTGAAGCCGAAGATTTGGCGGAGCAAGTTTAAATTTTGGAAACTTTTTCATCTTTTCAAAGCAAATTTTCGCCCCGTCTCCAACCAAAACAACCGGCAGATCAAATCCAGATTCAATTATTTGGTTTTCAAGCTCATCTATTGACAGAGCCCTGTCCTTGCAAAGCCTTTTGATTTTTCCCCCGCCAATTTTAAACAGGGCATTATAGACCTGACTGTTTCGAGCGTCCATAACAGCGCAAGCGATCGCGTCGAAGCCTTCCAGATTTTTTGCAAGGCCCCAAAGCGTCGAGACCCCAACGCATTCACATTTTAGCGCCTGAGCCATTCCTTTTGCAGCTGAAACGCCAATTCGAAGGCCTGTGAATGAGCCGGGGCCAATTGAAACAGCTATGGCTGAAATTTCGCTTGGATTTTGGCGCGCGTTTTTAAACATATTTTCAACCATAACCATCAGCGTTTGAGAATGCGTCAACCCAGCGGTTATCGAGCTTTCGCATATCACCATGTCCTGCTCGCAAATTGCGCATGAAGCAGTTTGGGCGCTGCTTTCAAGGGCTAAAATTTTCATAATATGTTCACCCTCTTGATATTTTAATTAGTCGCTTGCGCACATTGAGTTTGATTATTTGGATTTTAATATAATCCTTTGGCAAAAAATCAACAATGTTTTCGCTCCACTCAATCGCAATGATGTTTTTGGGATCATTCAAATATTCAAAAAAATTTGTTGTTGCTAGATCGTCCTCGCCCATAACGCGATACATGTCAAAGTGGATCAGTGGAACCTCCCCGCAATATTCATTGACAATTGAAAAGGTTGGGCTGCAAATCTCTCCGCAAACCCCAAGCCCTTGAGCGAGGCCTTGAATGAAAGTTGTTTTTCCAGCCCCCATCTCCCCAAAAAATGCCAAACAGTCATTTTTTTTAATCTGAGTCGCGAAAAGTTTAGCAAAATTCACAGTCTCTTTTGAGGAACTCACCTCTTTTTCAAAGGGCAGTTCAAATGTTTTGGCTTGTTTTTCCATTTAAAACAACCCCCGTATCTTTCCATCCAAAACATCGATTGACAAAGCTGATGGCGTTTTTCCAAGGCCAGGCATGGTCATTATATTTCCAGTCAGCATCACAACAAACCCCGCTCCTGAGGCAAGTCTGACTTCATTCACAGGGATAACAAAATCTTTTGGACGTCCGATTTTTTCAGGATCGGCCGACAGGGAATACTGGGTTTTTGCAACGCAGACAGGCAGGTTATTATAGCCCATTTTAACAAAGGATTCAAGCTGCTTTTTTGCTTTAGGAGAATATGTCACGCCTTTTGCGCCATATATCTTAGTTGCGATTTTTTCCATTTTTTCTTCAAGCGAAAGATTGTCTTCATATAAAAGCTTAAATTCATTCGGCTTTTCGCAAAGACTGACAACTTTTTTTGCGAGCATTACCCCGCCTTGCCCTCCTTTTGAAAAGACTTCTGCCAGCGCAAATTCGCAATTTTGCTGTTTGCAGCACTCCTGAATGACGTCAATTTCTCTGTCGCTGTCGCTTGAAAATTTATTGATTGCAACAACTATTGGGACATTATATAGCTTCATATTTTGTATGTGTTTTTCGAGGTTAGCAACGCCGATTTTAACTGCCTCAACGTTTTCTTTTAAAAGATCATTTTTGCCAGCGCCTCCATTATATTTCAAAGCTCGAACAGTTGCAACTAAAACGACGCAGTCTGGCTTTAATCCGGAATATCTGCATTTGATGTCAAAAAATTTTTCAGCGCCAAGATCTGAGCCAAATCCCGCTTCAGTCACAGCATAGTCGCCAAGTTTTAAAGCAAGCTTTGTTGCCAAAACTGAATTACATCCATGAGCAATGTTTGCAAAAGGCCCTCCGTGGATTAAAGCAGGAGTGTTTTCAAGGGTTTGGACGAGGTTCGGCTTGATTGCGTCTTTCATCAGAGCTGTCATTGCTCCTTGGGCGTTTAGGTCAGAGACAAAAATCGGTGTACCGTCATATGTATATCCGATTAAAATCTTTGCGAACCTGTTTTTTAAATCCTCCAAATCTTCAGCAAGGCAAAGTATGGCCATGATTTCAGACGCAACAGTTATTATAAACCCGTCCTCGCGAACAACGCCGCTTAAAGGCCCCCCTAAGCCAATAACTATGTTTCTCAGGGCCCGATCATTCATGTCTAAACAGCGCTTAAAAACTATCCTCCGTGGGTCTAGGTTGAGGCTGTTTCCCTGCTGAATGTGGTTGTCTATTAAAGCGCAAAGCAGGTTATTTGCTGATGTTATGGCATGCATATCGCCTGTGAAGTGAAGATTTATGTCTTCCATTGGAACGACCTGAGAATATCCTCCTCCAGCGGCTCCTCCTTTAATTCCAAAAACAGGGCCAAGAGACGGCTCCCTCAGGGCCAAAACCGACTTTTTGTTTATTTTATATAGAGCTTGGCCAAGCCCGACGCTTATGGTTGTTTTGCCCTCCCCGGCCGGCGTTGGATTGATCGCGGTCACCAAGACCAATTTCCCGTCTTTTTTTTCTTTTAGTTTTTTGCAAGTTTTGTGGCTGATTTTTGCCTTATATTTTCCATAAAACTCCAAATCATCGCTTTCAAGCCCCAAGTTCTTTGCAACACTATCAATCGGAATCATCTTTGCTTGTTGCGAAATTTCAATGTCTGATAGCATAAAAAACCTCCAAATCATTAAGTTTTAGGGCGACAAATCAAAAACCGCCCCGAAGCACCCATACATTATATCACAATATATATTTTTTGTGAACCAATATGAGCAATATATTTTAATGTTGGTTTGAAAATCATACGGAAATGTCTTTATCAGCAGATGCCAGACTGCAATTTGTTAGGGGTGGTTTGCGCAAAATTTGCAGTTTCTTCAATACAAAAAAATTGAAAAATTTTAGATTTGGGTTAGATTTGTCCCCTCAATCGCTTCTCCTTAAAATATCCGATTCTTTAATTAAAAACTCAATATATTATAATATCCCTGGTCGCGTTCCAAAAAACAATGCAAGGGCTGATAAAGCGCCGCCCGCTCACAACTAACTGTAATATTAAACCTTCCTCAAGCGCAAGTCCCTTTGAAAGCGTCCGTGAGAAGTGGTAGGTTAGCGTCCTCGAGCCGCCCGCTCACAACGGACTGTAATATTCGACCTTAATTAAGGGCAAGTCCCTTTGAAAGCGTCCGTGAGAAGTGGTAGGTTAGCGTCCTCGAGCCGCCCGCTCACAACGGGCTTTAGTGTTCAACCTTCCTCAAGCCCAAGTCCCTTTGAAAGTGTCCGTGATAAGTGGTAGGCTTGAATCCTTGAGCTGCCAGCTCACAACAGGCCTTTAATATTAAACCTTCCTCAAGCCCAAGTCCCTTTGAAAGCGTCCGCGATAAGTGGTAGGTGGGCGTCCTTGAGCTGCCAGCTCACAACTAACTGTAATATTAAACCTTCCTCAAGCTCAAGTCCCTTTGAAAGTGTCCGTGATAAGGGGGTAGGCCAGCGTCCTCGAGAGCGGTCGCGCTCACAACTTACTGTAATATTAAACCTTTCTCAAGCACGAGTCTCTTTGAAAGCGTCCGTAACAAGTGGTAGTTAAGCGTCCTTGAGCCGCCGGCTCACAACGAACTTTAGTATTAAACCTTCCTCAAGCCCAAGTCCCTTTGAAAGCGTCCGTGAAAAGTGGTAGGCCAGCGTCTTTGAGCTGCCAGCTTACAACGGGCTTGAGTATTAAACCTTCCTCAAGCCCAAGTCCCTTTGAAAGCGTCCGTGATAAGGGGGTAGGCCAGCGTCCTCGAGAGCGGTCGCGCTCACAACGGGCTGTAATATTCGACCTTCCTCAAGCACAGTCTCTTTGAAAGTGTCCGTGACAAGGGGTAGGTGGGCGTCCTCGAGCATATCCGCTCACAACGGGCTTGAGTATTAAACCTTACTTGAGGGCAAGTTCCTTTGAAAGTGTCCGTGAGAAGTGGTAGGCTAAGCGTCCTTGAAGGCGATCCCTTCCCCTCTATGCTTAAAATATCAAGCTTTTTAATTAAAAACCCAATATATTAAGCAATCCTCGATTGCATTCTAAAAACCAATGCATAAGCCAATTCAAGCGCCGCCCGCTTACAACCAACTGTAATATTAACTCCACTCAAACACAAGTCCCTTTGAAAGCGTCCGTGAGAAGTGGTAGTTTGGCGTTCTCGAGAGGCCCATTAAAGTTATGCTCAAAATGTCCGACCTAAATTTCTCAAAATTTTGCAATAAATAAATTGACATAAATTGTAATAAAATGATATAATTTAAATGTGGATAAAAACAGATGCTGATTTAGTTTGTTTAGTCCAGGGGGTTAAAAATTTTAAATATTCATTTCAAATTTTAGAAGGAGTGTGTATTTTTATGCAAGGTTTATCAAAATTCAACTTAAATGGCGGCGTAAAAAGAATAGTTTCAACTTTAATTTGTTTGATGATGGTTTTGGCGACGTTCCCAATGCATATGCTTAAAGACACGGTTTGTGCAGGCGGAGGAA
>CADAPX010000076.1 GCA_902789925.1 Oscillospiraceae bacterium
CGCCATCCTACCACTTGTCACGGACGTTTTCAAAGGAACTGTGCGTGAGGGAGGTTTAATATTACAGTTAGCTGTGAGCGGGCGGCTTGAGGACGCTTAGGCTACCACTTCTCACGGACGCTTTCAAAGGAGCCGTGCTTGAGGGAGGTTTAATACTCAAGCCCGTTGTGAGCGGCCCTCCCGAGGACGCTTAGGCTACCACTTATCACGGACGCTTTTAAAGGGACTGTGTGTGAGGGAGGTTTAATACTCAAGCCCGTTATGAGCGGGCGGCTCGAGGACGCTTAGGCTACCACTTATCACGGACGCCTTCAACTGGACTGTGCTTGAGAAAGGTTTAATATTACAGTTAGTTGTGAGCTGGCAGCGCTCCCATGGCTTTTGCATTGTTTTTTGAAACGCGATTGAGGGCGGCTTAATTAAAGGCAGGTTGTTAGATTCAAAGATACGCTCTTTCCGGCAAAAGCGATTGAGGGGACAAATCTAACCCAAACCTAAAATACAAATTGTATATTTTTAAAATTCGCCCCTCCCCATTAACAAACCCGCATTTTTTAAACAACATCAGACACCAAACCAAAATTTTTCCGATTCATATTTTGAATGCCGGCTCATAAGGTGATTCAGCGCATCTTTAATGTTTCTTCCTTTATATAGCACGTTATACAGCTGGTCGGTTATCGGCATATACACGCCTTTTGCCCTAGACAGTTCGTATGCAGCTTTGGTTGCAAAATAGCCTTCAACCGTCATCCCAACCTCACTCAAAGCCTCATCCGCAGTTTTTCCTTGGCCAATTAAAATCCCAGCTCTCCTGTTGCGGCTGTGCATACTTGTACATGTCACAATTAAATCGCCAATTCCAGAAAGCCCAGCAAACGTTTGACTTTTAGCTCCAAGAGCAACTCCAAGCCTTCCAATTTCAGCTATTCCGCGCGTCATCAAGGCGGCCTTAGTGTTGTCTTTAAAGCCAAATCCATCGCATATCCCAAGCGCAAAGGCTATTATATTTTTTAAAGCGCCCCCAATTTCAACCCCAATTAGGTCATCATTGACATATAATCTAAATATTTGAGAATTTAATATATCCTGGATTTTTTCAGCAACACTCAAACTCTCGGAAGCAACAACAACCGCAGTCGGAACAAGTCGCGCTATTTCTTCAGCATGAGAAGGCCCAGACAAAGCAGCAAACGAACAATCTCCAAGCTCCTCGCATATAACCTCAGACAGCCTTTTAAAAGTCTTTTGCTCGAGGCCTTTAGCGACGTTGACAACTATTGCTCCCTTTTTAACATACCCCGAAACTTGACGCGCAACCTCCCTGACATAGCTGGAAGCAGCCGCAAAAATGACAACGTCTGCAGAAGATATATCACAAGGATTTAAAGTTAGTTTAACACGATTGGTGTCTATGACAACTCCAGGCAGGCATTTTTTATTTTCCTTATCTCTAATAATCCCCTGAATTTCAGCCTCAACCGCCGACCATAAAACAACCTCACAATTTTCATAGCCACTGATTAGCTTCGCCAAAGCCGTTCCAAAGCTCCCAGCTCCCAAAATAGCAATAACTCTCTTTTTCATACACCAGCACCCTTTCGTTTTAATTTTAAACTCCAGTTCCATCAATCAAGCGCTTTATGTTGGACCTGTGCATAAAAACAACCATAAAACAAATGAAAATCGCCGCAACAATGCGAACAATAAACTCCCAAACCGAACTTCCAAAAATCAAATATTTCAAAAAAACAAATATTGGATATGATATAGAAGCAAATATTGAACTCAAGGAAACTATTTTAGAGATGAGGAAAACAATGCAAAAAACAAAAACAACAAGCAAAAAAACAGTCCAGTCTAGAGTCAGCAAAACTCCAGCCGAAACCGCAACTCCTTTGCCCCCTTTAAATTTATAAAATATCGGAAAAACATGGCCAATCAGAGCAAAAACTCCAACCAAAATCCCCGAATATATCGGCGCTTTCGCTTCAAGCAAAACAAAAAACATAAAATCGCAAAAAACAATCGGAACTATGCCTTTAATAAAGTCGCCTAAAAAAGTCAAAACAGCCGGCATCTTCCCAAACGTTCGCCAAACATTGGTTGTTCCCGCGTTGTTGCTTCCATAGTCCCTTATGTCCCTGCCATAAAAAATTTTCGAAATCAAAATAGCAAAATCCACGCTGCCAATAAAATATCCCATTACACAAAAAATGGCAATGACAACTATTTCAGAATTAAAAAACATATTTTCAATTAATCCTCTTTTCTTCGTTCTCGAACAACTATTTTCATCGGAGTCCCAATAAATCCAAACGATTCACGAATTTGATTCTCCAAATACCTTTGATATGAAAAATGAAATAATTCCTTTTTATTCACAAAAACAATAAATGTCGGGGGGGCAACTGAGGCTTGCGTGATATAATATATTTTTAATCTGTGGCCCCTATCCGACGGAGGCTGAACTCTTGAGGTTGAATACGCAAGCATTTCATTTAAAGCGCCAGTTGAAATTCTCTTTTGGCTTTGCAAATAAACTTCATCAATCAAGCCATATATTTGACCCACTCTCTGGCCGGTTTTGGCGGATATGTATATAAACGGAGCATATGACATGAAAGAAAAGTCGTTTTTCAGCTTTTTATTAAATTCATTCATCGTCGCGGAATTTTTCTCAACCAAATCCCACTTATTAACAGCAATTATTGAAGCTTTTCCCTTCTCAAGAGCATATCCAGCAATTTTTGAGTCCTGTTGGGCAAATCCTTCCAGAGCATCAATCACTATTAAACAAACATCCGCCCGATCAACTGCCATATGCGCCCGAATAACACTGTAGCGCTCGATGTTTTGGGTTACCCTGGCTTTTCTCCTCATTCCGGCTGTGTCTATGAAAACATATTCTTTGCCGCCATGCTTAATAAAAGTGTCTATTGCGTCTCTTGTTGTCCCCGCAACGTCCGAAACAATAACCCTATCCTGGCCAACAAGCGCATTAATCAGGGAAGATTTCCCGGCATTTGGCCTCCCAACAATCGCAACTTTAACCCTATCTTCTAAAGAATCCAAATCCAATCCTTTTTTAAAATGCGATATAACCTCGTCAAGCAAATCTCCAACGCCATGCCCATGAACAGAAGAAACCGGAAACGGATCCCCTTGCGCAAGATTATAAAATTCATATAGTTCAGCAGGAACATCACCAACGCTGTCGCATTTATTGACGCATAAAACAACGGGCTTTTTATTTTTTTTCAACATATTCGAAATTTCCAGATCTGAAGAATTAACTCCGCTTTTTATGTCAACAACAAAAATTATCACATCCGCATCAGCCATTGCAAATTCCGCCTGGCTTTTCACTTGCTCAAAAATAAACCCACCGCAATCCTCCAAGCCGCCAGTATCGATCAAATTAAATTTAGCGCCCGCCCACTCGCCTTCGGCATATATCCTGTCACGAGTCACCCCCGGAGCATCATCAACAATCGACACGCGCTTTCCAACTATTTTGTTAAACAACGTTGACTTTCCAACATTCGGCCTGCCTATTATCGCCACGACCGGCATGGACATAACCATGACCTCCCAATTTATATGAAAAAATTATAAAAAATGTCACTAAAAATGAAAAATGCGAAAACAGACGAGGAATTCCCTCGCCTGAACCATCCCCTCCTAGGCTTCCTTTTTAACAACTTGAACGCCTTTATAGTAGCCACAATTTCCACAAACCCTGTGGGGAAGTCCTAATTCGCCACATTTAGTGCATCTAGAAAAACCTGGAACAGCCAGCTTCCAAACGTTAGAACGCCTTTTATCACGCCTCGCCTTGGAAGTTTTTCTCTTTGGCACTGCCACTTCACAACGCCTCCTTTAAAAAATACTAAAGATCACATCAACAAAAAACAAACCAAAAACATAAAAAATTCAAACAACGAATCCCCAACGAATCCCCATGACAATTGTATCACAATCCATAAAATTTGTCAAGAGCTTTTTGAAATTAAATTTAAAATCTCCTTGCGCATATCCTCAAAACCAGGCTTTCCCAAAAGCGCAAACATATTTTTTTTATATTTCTCAACTCCGGGCTGGTTAAACGGATTAACCCCCAACATATAGCCCGAAATCGCACACGCCTTTTCAAAAAAATATATCAAATTTCCTATTTCAAACTCATTAATCGTTTCAAGCTCTAAAATGATGTTGGGAACTTTGCCTTCAGTGTGGGCAAGTGTTGTTCCCTCAAACGCCCTTCGATTAATCTCGCTCATGTTTTGGTTCGCCAAAAAATTCAACCCATCAAAATTGCCTTTGTCTTCATAAATATAAAAATCCTCTCTTGGCTTTTTAAAATCCAAAACCGTTTCAAAAATTATCTTAGAACCATCCTGTATATACTGCCCAAGAGAGTGAAGATCAGTTGAAAATATGGCTGAAGTTGGCAAAATCCCCTTGTCATCCTTGCCCTCGCTCTCTCCAAAAAGCTGCTTATACCACTCCAAAAACGCCGTCATCGAAGGCTCATATGAAACAAGCATTTCGGCCCGTTTCCCTTTGTTATATAAAATATTGCGAATCGCAGCATATTTATAGCAGTCATTTTTTTCCAGGTCACAATCGCAAAAACTCTCAACCGCCTCAGCCGCTCCAGCCATAACAGCAGATATGTCCAATCCGGCGACAGCCATCGGAAGCAAACCAACAGCTGTTAGGACGGAAAACCTTCCCCCGATGTCATCTGGAATAACAAACTGCTCATAGGAATTCCTCAAAGCGAGCTCTTTCAATTTTCCTTTATTTTTGTCCGTTGTGCAATAAATTCGAGACCTCGCCCCCTCAACGCCATATTTTTCCTCAAGCCAATTTTTAAACACTCGAAACGCAATCGCGGGCTCAGTTGTTGTCCCTGATTTCGAAATCACATTAACGCAAACGTCTTTCCCCTCACAAAGCCTCAAAATTTCATTAAAATATGTTGGGCTGATGCTGTTGCCAACAAAATAAACACGCGGCGCGTCTGAACAAGTGAGATTATATAACTGGGAATTTATGGCTTCGATAACAGCCCTAGAGCCCAGATATGAGCCCCCAATCCCAATAACAACCAAAATATCTGAATCTTGTCGTATTTTTTCGGCCGCAGCCTTTATCCTGCTAAACTCGCCCCGATCATAGTCTACAGGCAAATCAAGCCAGCCTAAAAAATCACTGCCAGCTCCCGACCTGCCAACCAATAATTCGTG
>CADAPX010000077.1 GCA_902789925.1 Oscillospiraceae bacterium
CTTTGGAAGAAGCAATAGAGTTTTTGGAATATGCGAAGTCAGAAGCTGATTTAGACGACAAAATAAACCAATTGATTTCGAGTAATGCTGGAAAAATTGATAAATATAGCCCAATAATTCCTATTGCCAAAGAAAAGGGATATCGGTTCACAATTAGCGAACTTGAGGAGGCTCTTTTGATGCCACAACGTGACTTTGATGAAGACGAATTTTTAAACGTTGCTGGCGGCTTGGATAGTGAGTCAAATGACTCAAATTCCACATGCAAAGGAATAGGTTGGTCTATGTGATTTTTTAAATTTTTGAGGAGGTTATTTATATGTCTTTGAAAGATGCGAGAAAATTTATTGTTGATTTTGGTTCAGACCCAACCCTGAGGCTTAGAATTGCCCAAATTAAGCTAAAAAAAGACAAAAACAATTTAAGTAACTTTGATAAACTGACATTAATGCAGACTGCTGCCAGGGACCGTGGATATCATTTCACCATGGACGAACTCAAAGAAGCAAATAATTGCACATTCGGAGAAGTTGAAGATTTGGAAGTGGTTAACGTCTCAGGAGGCCTAACAACCAACAGACACGCCCTTTCGCAGGCATTTCCAATAACAAGCATCGGCGACTTGTTTGATATAGATATGGCAACCAAAGCGGATGTGGATCTCGGCGCTGATTTGGAAACATGTTAGCTGTTTTTGTTTTTTAAAATATTTTATTTTAGGAGGGGTTTATTGTGGGACTGGCTTCAAAGTTTAATTTAAATGATGATGAAAAGAAAGTTTTTGAAGATTATATTTCAAATAAAATGGGGGAAAAGCTTCAGCCGTCAAAGGATGAAGAATTTTTGGATAAGTGGAACGCTTGGATTGACGAATCTTCAACAAAAGGCGTCGCATCCGTTTTAAATTCATATCTTATTCCAAAACGCCCTGTTGAGTTTAAAAAGCCCGAGTGCGTGAGCGTCAGCATATATGAATCTATTGCGGGAAAAATTCCAATAATTGTTGTTGGTGATGATGATGATTTTGAAAATCTCATAATTAATCTTGCATATCGTGGCGTTAGACCAGACAACATCCACCAGCAAGGAGCTTCCTTTCTCGCCGGAAAAACAAACAGGTTTATTGTTCTTTCCAAAAAGCCGTATAGCAACATTCCTGCGAGTTGGATGGGGCTTGAGGAGGAAGATTGGAGAAAAAAATCCATGGTTTTGCGAAGGGCGCACGAATGCACACACTACTATACGCGCAGATTCTATGGAACATCGCAAAACAATTTGCATGATGAGCTCATGGCGGACTTTTTTGGGCTATATGCTGCATTTGGCAAGTATCAATCAAAGTGGTTCACTCACTTTATGGGAATTGACGGGCAAAACCTCGACGGCAGGCTCTCGCTATACACTAAAGATCTTCCCAAGGCTGTTGTTGACGCGATTGGACAGGTTGGAGTTTGCTGCTCGCGTTTTCTTGAAAATTGGTCTGAATCCAGCGAATTTAAAAGCATGAAGGAACCTGAGAGGGTTGATTTTCTCTGTAAATTGGGAATTTCCGGCATGTTCGAAAAATGTTAGAGTTTTCTTATTTTGAATTTTTAAAAAATTGGCAGTGGGCTTTTAGTTTTTAGCTTATTGCCGATTTTTTTTGGGTGTTAGTGAAATAATAAAAAGCTTTGTTGTTAGGTGCTCAAGAAATCTCAAAAGCGGATAGTCTAGAGCCATCAGCCCAATCAAAACAACCAATGCTTCAATCGAAAGGCTGACAAGCGAAAACAGTCCTGAAAGAAAAACCACTGCCAATATCATTAAAACAAGCATTGAGAAAAAAATTGCCAAACGTTTTAAACTCAAAGGTTTGCAAACTTCAAACAAAACTGAAAAGCCGTTTGTTGCAAGCAAAACAGTTGCAACTGTTGAAAGCTCTTCAAACTCAAACGAAAAGATTGATGTGAAAACCTGCAAAGCTAAAATTATTAATATATTACACATTCCCCCTGGCAAGGCTTTTCTTAAAACATTTGAAATAAATCGGCCTTTAACGATGGCTGTTGTTGGCTGCAATGTCAGCAAAAATCCTGGAAGGCCGATGGTTAGCGAACTAATGAGGGTCCATTGAAATGGAGTTATGGGATATGGAATATTAATAAAAAGCGCTATGATTGAAAACACAAATGAAAATATATTTTTAACCAGAAACAGCGCCGCAGATCGTTCTATGTTGTTGATAACCCGCCTTCCTTCCAAAACAACCTTTGGCATTGACGCAAAATTTGAATTAAGCAAAACCAGCTCAGCAACTTGGCTTGCTGCGTCGCTTCCAGAAGCCATCGCTATTCCAACATCCGAGTCTTTCAAAGCCAAAACATCATTAACTCCATCTCCGGTCATTGCGACAGTGTGTTTTTTGTTTTCTTTTAAAAGGCGGACAAATTTTCGCTTTTGATCTGGAGTGACCCGCCCAAAAACAGCATATTCTTCAATCGCATCTCGCATCTGGTCTTCAGTTTTTAAGGTCTGCGCGTCAATATATTTTTCTGCATCTTTGATTTTTGCTTTTTTTGCAATTTTTGAAACCGATATGGGGTTATCCCCTGAAATGACTTTGATCTTGACTCCTTGCCTTTCGAAAAATTCAAAAGTTTCTGGCGCCTCTTCCCGGATTGGATTTTCAAGCAAAATCAAACAAATTGGCTCTTTTTTTCCAATCAAAACATTTTTTTCAATTTTCCCATCAAGTCGCGCAAGAAGAAGAACTCGACTCCCTTGGGATATGTATCTGTTGATTTCGCTTTCAATTGTTTTATATTGTTCTTTTAATATGAATTCGGGCGCCCCAATAATAAATGTTCCTTGGCCTTCAAATTCAGCTGCAGACCATTTTGTTGAAGAAAGAAATGGGTGAAATTTTTTGAGTTTCCAGTTTGTTTGCTTGTTAAAATGTTCCTTAAGCGCTAAAGATGTGCTGTTGTCTGGCGGCATGTTAGAAACAACAGAATTGGCGGCAGCATATATGTTTTCAATGCTTTCGTTGCAAAGCGAAACAAGCTCGCTAACTTTCATTTTCGGCTGGGTTATTGTTCCGGTTTTATCAACACACAAAACGTCAACCCGAGCCAGAGTTTCAATGCAGCTCATTTCTTGAACAAGCGTTTTTGATTCGATCAGTTTTATGACGCTGATTGCAAGAGCAATGCTTGTCAGCAAATATAGGCCTTCTGGAATCATGCCGATTAAAGCAGAAACTGTCGTTGTCACTGAATCATCCCATGGCATCTTTAATATAAAAGTTTGTTTTAAAAACAGTATTAGGCCAATTGGGACCAGGGTAAAACCAATGATCCTGATTAATTTGTCCAAAGAATCCATCATATCCGACTGCGGTTTGCGGATGTTTTTTTTGGCTTCCAACGTCAGCTTAGATGCGTATGAATCCTCCCCAACGTTATCAAGCCTTGCAAAACATTTCCCAGAAAGAACAAAACTTCCAGAAAGCAACTCGTCGCCAGCTTTTTTTGGAATTGGGTCTGATTCGCCGGTCAGCAAAGATTCATCAACCTGAATTTCTCCTTCAATTAAAGTCGCGTCTGCGGTTATTTGGTCGCCTGATTTTAAAACCACAACGTCGTCCCTGACAAGCTCGTGGTTAAAAACAGAAAGTCTTTCCCCATTTCGAACAACAATCGACTTTGGAGATGAAATGAGCGTCAATTTATCTAGCTTAATTTTGGATCGAACCTGTTGAAAAATTCCAATCAAAGTGTTTAAAACAATAATCATCAAAAACGACATGTCTTTATATGAATGCGCAATAAATAAACACACTCCCAATATAAAAAAGACCAAGTTGAAAAATGTGAAGACATTGTCGAAAATAATCTGCTTTACTGTTTTGTATGATTTATTACTGAATGTATTAAAGTAGCCAGCCTCTCGAATTTGCTTAACTTGCTCATCCGTCAGGCCAAACTTCGCAGTCGTCTTTATTCTTTCGAGGTCCTTCTTCTTTACTTCCTGCGTTTTTTGAGATTTTAATTGCATACAAGCCTATCTCCCATTATCATAATAATTACTTCTCCAGCCAATTTTACTTTTTATAGTTTGATATATTCCTTTAGCGTCAAGTTTATAGTGCGCAAGCAGATCATGAGCCGAGCCGGATTGACCAAACCGATCATTTATCCCGATTCTTTGAACTCTTTTTGGGATTTTTTCGCAAACAACCGAGCAAACCGCCTCGCCAAGCCCGCCTATGATGCTGTGTTCCTCAACTGTAAATATTTGCGACGTCTCAGCCGCTGCTTTTAAAATAATCTCCCGGTCCAGCGGTTTTATGGTGTGTATGTTGATGACCCTGGCGCTGATTTTATCATTTTCAAGAAGTGTTGCCGCTAAAAGAGCCTCGCGAACAGGGAGCCCAGTTGCGATTATTGTTATGTCTTTTCCGTCTTTTAGCGTTATTCCCTTTCCCATTTCGAATTTATAGGTTTTTTCGTCATTTATCGTCTCAACAGCCAGCCTTCCCAGGCGTATATACACAGGGCCCATATGGTCTGCAGCGCTTTTAACCGCAGCTTTCATCTCATAGTGGTCGCAAGGGTTTAAAACAACCATGTTTGGAATTGACCTCATCAAAGCAATATCTTCACAGCATTGATGGGTTGCGCCGTCTTCTCCAACAGAAATTCCAGCGTGGGACCCAGCGATTTTGACGTTTAAATTGGGATATGCAACTGAGTTTCTGATCTGCTCAAAGCCACGACCCGCGCTAAACATCGCAAAGCTTGCAACAAACGGAATTTTTCCCATGGTTGCAAGGCCTGCTCCAACTCCAATCATGTTGCATTCTGAGATTCCGCAATTGAAAAATCGATCCGCAAACGCTTCTTTGAAAATTTTTGTCTTTGTTGCAGCAGCAAGATCCGAGTCCAAAACAACTATTTTCTCATTAAACTGGGCTATTTCAGCCAAAGCCTCTCCAAAGCTCTCTCTGGTTGCTTTTTTTAAAATTTTCGACATCTTTACCCCTCCAGCTGCGCTAAAATTGAATCAAGCTCTGCTTT
>CADAPX010000078.1 GCA_902789925.1 Oscillospiraceae bacterium
CCTGGATAATCGCAGGCCTGTCCGTTTGATTTGCCCAATTAAGCGCTTGAAACAGATCACGCATATTGTGGCCATCAACTGAGCTCAGAAATGAAAAACCAAGGTCTGTGAAAAAATTTGATTTATATACTATTTTTTTGAGAGTGTCTTTAGAATTTTTGATTTTGCTTTTCGCGATCTCCCCAACCAAAGGAATCTTTTCCAAAACCTCATCCAAAACAACTCGGGTTGAAATATAGGCCTGATTAGCCCGCATGCTTGAAACATATCGCGAAAAACTCCCAACCGTCTCCGAAATGGACATGTTGTTGTAGTTCAAAATTATTATCAAATTATCAAGGTCAGAAATGTTGTTTAGCGCTTCGTATGCCATGCCGCCTGTCAACGCTCCATCTCCAATAACAGCGATTACTTTATGCTTTGTTCCCTTTAAAAGCTCAGCTTTGGCAAATCCGCACGCAGCCGACAGAGAAGTTGATGCATGCCCAGAAATAAAAACATCGTGTTTGCTTTCAAATGGTTTGGTAAATCCTGATATACCACCTTTTTTTCGAATTGTGTCGAAAATATCAAACCTGCCTGTCAACAACTTGTGCGCATAGCATTGATGCCCAACGTCCCAAATAATCTTGTCATTTGGCGAATCAAACGTTTTGTGTATGGCGACTGCGATCTCAACAACTCCCAAATTCGAAGCCAAATGCCCCCCATTGCAAGAAACTGTTTGAATTATTTTTTTTCTGATTTCTACACATAAAGCCTCAAGATCAGCAAAAGACAGCTCATCCAAATCTTTTGGCGACTTAATATGATTAAGTATTTTATATTCATTCATAAATAAATTGCGGAAATCATATATTCCCCAACCTACACCACCTTCAATTTCAAATATATTTTCTATTTCGGAACAATCAACGCTATGACGATTCCAACAAGAGCACCGCCCAAAACTTCCAGGGGAGTGTGGCCCAACTGCTCTTTTAATTTTTTTGTCTCTTCATCATCTTCTTCTGAATATTCAAAATTATCCAAGCCTTTGTTGAAAATATTCAACTTCCTTTTGATTTCTTTTTGCTTTATGTCGGGAATATCCAAAATACCAACCATTCTGTTAATAACCTTTGCTTGCTCGCCGGACGACCGCCTAACCCCAGTTGCGTCATACATAACAACAATCGCCAAAACTGAAGATATCGCAAACATTGGAGACCCCACTCCACACTCCCTGCTAACCGCTATCGTCAGCGCACAAACAGTTGCAGAATGGGCGCTGGGCATCCCTCCAGACCCAAAAAGGCGCTCAGCATCAAAACGCTTCTCCCAAATCAAAACAAACAAAGTTTTTAAAACCTGGGCAACAATCCAAGCAACAAAAGCGCAAATCAAGCAATAGTTATATGAAAAAAATTTCCCCAAAACACTCAAAAATTCCATAAATTTCCCCTCGAAAAATCGTCAAACGAACCTTAAAAACTATCGATCCCGAAAAAGCAAAAACTCGGTTAAATCTAAAAGAAATCGATTGCAAGGCAATTTGTTTAGCTCAAAAATGGCATTTTCAGTATATTGCTGCGCTTTGAGGGTTGCCTTCTCAAGCCCCAAAACCAAAACACTGCTGGACTTGTTTTTTTCGACGTCGCTTCCAATTGGCTTTCCCAAAACGCTCTCATCCCCAACAACATCCAATATATCATCACGCGTCTGAAACGCAAGCCCAAGCGCAAGAGCATATTTTTTGACCGTTTCAATTTCGCTCTCACTCGCCCCGGCTGCAATCGCCCCCAAGCAACAAGCGGCCTGTATTAATGAAGAGGTTTTATAATGATTCATTATTTCGACTTTTTTCCAATCCGCTCCATTTTTTTGAAGCAGCATGTCCATATCCTGGCCCCCAACCATCCCGCAAAAGCTCGACATTTTGCTCAAAAATCCACAAGCCTTTAATATTTTAGCGTCATCAAGTCCAAAATTTTTTGCAAGGGTTAAAATTTCAAAAGCAGAAAGAAAAAATCCATCACCCGCCAAAACAGCAGTCGCTTCATCATACATAATGTGGCAAGATGGCTTTCCCCGGCGCAGGTCATCATCGTCCATGCAGGGCAAATCGTCATGAATTAATGAGCCAACATGAATATATTCCACAGCACACGCAAAACAGACCGCGCTCTCCAATTTTCCGCCAAACATATCGCAAACCGCCAAAGTCAGAACAGGCCGAAGCCTCTTGCCTCCGCTGGTTAAGCTGTATTTCATTGCATCGCAAACCCTCTCCCCAGCCAAAGATTCAAGCGGCAATATTTTTTCTAGCCAATAATTTATAAAATCGACATATTTATTAAGCTGTTGTTTAAAATTCACAAAACTCAAACCTCCGCTTTGGGGCTTTTCACATGTTCAACCCTAAGCTTTGCCTTGTCAAGCTCCCCGCGACACTTCGAGCAAAGCGCAACTCCCAAGGAATATAGCTCCAAGTTTTTTTCCAAGGCCAAATCCTGGTTTTCAAGCTCCAAAACAACATCTTCAAGCCGCTTAAAAGCCTGATCAAACGACATCTTTTCAATTTCATGATCCACAATAAAAACTCCAATCAAATCTTATTTTTTTTAACAACCAAAACATTTAATTCCCCATCAAAAAATTTAACATTCAAAATATCCCCAACTCCAGCCCCAGAAGCCGCGCTCAAACATTTCCCGCTCTCATTAAAAACAACCGCATATCCCCTTTTTAAAACATTGTCCGAGCTTAAAATTTTAAGCAACTTGTCATAAATATTAATTTTATTACGATATTTTTCCAACAAATCAAAAATTAAAAAGTCAAGTCTTTCTTTCAGTTTATTCAAATATTCATAGTAGCGTAATATATAATTCCTTGGCGACAAATAATCAAGCCTATTTTTTAAATCTAAGATTAAAGTCTGATATTTATCAATGTTGTTTTTTATAATCATGTTCATAATTTCACGCATATTATCTATTGCATTAATCAATTCAACTTTATCAAGACTCACCATCTCAGCCGCAGCAGAAGGCGTTGGGGCCCTCAAATCCGCAGCCAAATCGCAAAGACAAAAATCCGTCTCGTGGCCAACAGCCGAAACAACCGGCGTTCTCAGCTCGCATATCTTCCTGACAACCCCCTCATCATTAAAAGGATCCAAGTCCTCGCTCGATCCACCGCCTCTTCCAACAATCAAGACGTCCAGGCCATCCTCATCAGCAGCGCTCAAAGCTTTTGATATCGACGCCGCCGCGCCATCGCCCTGAACCAAAACGTCATACACATAAAGCGTTAGAATTGGAAGCCTCCTGGATAAAACTTGAATTATATCCTGTAAAGCTGCCCCGCTTCGAGCCGTCACAACGCCGATTCTTCTAACATTTTTTGGAATCTGTTTTTTATTTTTAGAGTCAAATAAACCCTCATCAAAAAGCTTATTTTTTAAATCATCAAGCTTTTTTTGAATCAAGCCATGCCCATCTTTGCTCATTCTCGCAACATAAACTTGATAGGCTCCGTCGCGCTCATAGACACTCACATCGCCGCTTAAAACAACCGACATTCCATTTTGAGGGAAAAAATCAACGCAATCCGCCTGCTCACGAAACATAACACATTTGATTGATGAATTTTCGTCTTTGAGGGTAAAATACATATGCCCTGATTTATGATGTATAAAGTTGGATATTTCGCCCTTGATTGATATATTATAGAATATTTCTTCATATGAAAAAATTTGTTTTATAAACTTGTTAACATCCGAAACAGTATAACAAAACATTTTCAACCACCATATAAAATAAAACAATACCTGATTAATTTTCTTTCAAATTAATAGATTTAACAAAATTTCCAAGAACGCCATTAACAAAGGATGGCCCATCATCCGCAAAATATTCCTTCGCAAGCTCAACAGCTTCGTTTATCGAGACGGGCGGGTCAACATCTTGAACATATAATATTTCATAGAATGATATTTCAAGTATTGCACGCAAAACCATCGGTATTCGATCTATTTCCCAATTTTTTAGAAAAAGTTTTATCTTTTCGTCTATTTCTGTCCTGTGTTGCAAAACTCCAGCAATGATTTTCTTGGAATATTCATTCAGCTTTATTTCCTCCATTTCAGCGGCAATGCAAAGCAGCTTTTCAAACCCCAGATCCAGAAAAAGAGACTCAAAAACAAGCAAAAAAGCATTTTCCCGCGCTTTATGTCTGTTCATAATATATCACCCGCAACAACTTTTTTTCAACACGTCGAATAAAAATCAATCTGTGCATAAATCCATAACATACACATTAACACTTGAAACAACCAACCCTGTCATGTTCTGGACGACATTTTTAATCTGATCTTGAATTTTTTCACACACCTTTTGTATGGGATAGTCGGGCTTTAAAATAACAGCGCAAGTCAGCGCAACCGTCCCGCTATTGACCTCAAATCCAACCTGTCCAATTCCTCCGCGCTTTAAAACAAATTGCTTCAAATTAAAAGGCAAAGACGCCAAATCCCAAACTCCCTCTATTTCGGATATATTCTTCTTAATTATGATTTCTAAAGCTTTTGCGGAAATATTTAAATTTCCATTAATATTTTGATTTTTTTTCAACTCCATTATCTGAAAATCCCCCTCCACAAAATACCATTGATAGCATTATAGCACATAAAAAAAATTATTACAACTAAAATTAAATATTTTTTCACAAAACCATAAAAACGACATCTGATATTTTGGATTTGGGTTATATTTGTCCCCTCAAAAGGTTCTGCTTAAAATATCCGACTCTTTACTTGAAAAACCCAATATATTAAGTAATCCTCGATGGCGTTCCCAAAAAACAATGCAAGGGGCGATCCAATCGCCGCCCGCTCACCATCAACCATGCAATTCAACCTCATTTAAAGCGCCCCCTATTTTAAAGATCCCTTGAGAAGTGGTAGGCTGGCGTCCTTGAGGGCGGCTCCCTCAATCGCTCCTGCTTAAAATATCAGGCTCTTTAATTAAAAACCCAGTATATTAAGCCATCCTCAATCGCGTTT
>CADAPX010000079.1 GCA_902789925.1 Oscillospiraceae bacterium
CAGCTGCGCACAGAGCAACTATAATTTTTTTTAAAACTTTCTTTTTCATTTTAAACATCTCCTAAAATAAATTTTAATAATTTTTCTGTAGTTTTAGGCTTAAATACTACATATAAATATTATAACACATATCGTTGTCAGCGTCAAGTGATTTTTGTGATTTTTTTATTAATAAATAAAAATTAACTTTAGATTAAATGATATTTTAGAAAAATTTAATTATTTTCATCATAAGTTGAGTTTATCATATTTTCGTTTATTTATACATATTGTCGGATTATTTTTGACATAGTTGAAAATTAATTTATTGAATTTTTTGTGGATTTGATGTATAATACATTAGTGGCGTTTGATGTTAATTTGATTTTGTTGAATATTTATTTTTTCATTAAAATATTTGGAGGCATTTTGAAATATGTTCAAAGTAGTCAAAAAGAAAATTCTAAACAGCAATGTTTCCATGATGGAAATTTCCGCCAAAATGATTGCCGATAAAGCAAGGCCTGGGCAATTTTTGATGCTGCGGGTTGATCAAGACGGGGAGCGGATTCCGCTAACAATTGCTGACTGCAATCGAAAATATGGGACAGTGTCTATAATATTTCAAATTGTTGGATCGACGACGACGCGGCTGAATCGGCTAAATGAAGGAGATCATATCAAAGATTTAGTTGGGCCTTTGGGAAAAGCTTCTGAGCTTGATGGTTTGAAAAAAGTTGCTGTGATCGGAGGGGGAGTTGGATGCGCCATAGCATATCCGGTTGCTAAATATCTTCATTTAAGTAATGCGATTGTTCATTCGATCATTGGATTTCGAAACAAAAATTTAGTGATTTTGCAAGATGAATTCGAAAAAATTTCAAACAGATTAATAATAATGACTGATGATGGATCTTTTGGAAATAAAGGTCTTGTGACGGATGCTTTGGAAAATTTAATAAATAGTGGAGAAAAATATGATAAAGTCATTGCGATTGGGCCTTTGGTGATGATGAAATTTGTCTCGAGGCTGACCCAAAAACACAACATAAAAACAACCGTTTCAATGAACCCCATAATGATCGATGGGACGGGGATGTGTGGTGGATGTCGAGTTAGGGTTGGGAATGAGGTCAAATTTGCGTGTGTTGATGGGCCGGATTTCGATGGCCATTTAGTTGACTTTGACGAGGCGATCAGCCGATCGATGATGTATAGGGATTTCGAACGCGAATCGCATGAAAAAACTTGCAACCTTTTCAAAAGGAGTCAGAAAGAATGCCAAATATGAGCTTTAGAAAAAATAAAATGCCGGTTCAGGAGCCTTCTTTGAGGAGCAAAAATTTTGATGAAGTGGCGCTTGGATATACCCTTGAGCAGGCTGTTGATGAGGCGGGAAGGTGTTTAAACTGCAAAAATAAGCCTTGCGTTTCGATGTGTCCTGTTGCAATAGATATTCCCGGTTTTATCGCAAAAATTAGAGAAAAAAAATTCAAGGAAGCCTATGAAATTATAAGGCAAAATTCCTCTTTGCCTGCTGTTTGTGGGCGAGTGTGTCCCCAGGAAGTTCAGTGCGAGAGCAGGTGTGTTCGTGGGATCAAGGGAGAGCCGGTTGCGATTGGATTTTTAGAAAGATTTGTTGCGGACTGGTGTGATGAAAATTTAAAGCAAGTCGAAAAAGTTGTTGAAAAAACTGGCCGAAAAGTTGCGATTGTTGGGTCTGGGCCTGCAGGGCTTTCATGTGCGGGTGATTTGGCAAAAAGAGGCCATGAGGTGACAATTTTTGAAGCTTTGCATGCGCCTGGAGGCGTTTTAACATATGGAATTCCCGAATTCAGGCTCCCTAAAAAAATTGTTGAAAAAGAGATGGAAAATCTCAAAAAGCTTGGCGTTGAGGTTAAAACAAATGTTGTTGTTGGTTGCAGCGTGACTGTGGATGAACTTTTTTCGCAAGGCTTTGAAGCGATTTTTATTTCTTCGGGAGCTGGGCTGCCTCGTTTCATGAACATTCCTGGTGAAAATTTAAATGGGGTCTATTCTGCAAACGAATTTTTAACGAGAATAAACCTGATGAAAGCATATAAACCCGACTCGCAGACGCCGATAAAAAGGGTAAAAAGAGTTGCTGTTGTTGGCGGAGGAAATGTTGCTATGGACGCAGCGAGGGCGGCAAAACGTCTTGGTGCGCGGGATGTTTATGTGATATATCGAAGGAGCGAAAATGAGATGCCGGCGCGAAAAGAAGAAATCCAGCACGCCAAAGAGGAGGGGATAATTTTTAAAACTTTGTGCAATCCAACTCGAATTCATGGCGATTCTTTAAATTTTGTTGATAAAATAATATGTTCGCGCATGCAGCTTAAAGAACCGGATGAGTCTGGAAGAAGGCGCCCTGTTGAGAAAAAAGGGAGTGAGTTTGAAATTTGTGTTGATTGCGTGATAATTTCGATTGGAACATCTCCGAATCCTTTAATCAGGAGATCAACTCCGGATCTTGAGGCAAACAGTTGTGGAGGCTTGGTTGTTGACCCTCAGACTGGATTGACTTCAAAAAAAGCTGTTTATGCGGGCGGGGATGTTGTGACTGGGGCGGCAACCGTGATTTTAGCGATGGGAGCGGGAAAAAATGCGGCTCGGGCCATAGACAAATATTTGGCGGAGTTAGGTTAGTTTAAAATTTTTGAATCCTGTCAAGTTTATTCGGAAAATTTTCATGTTATATTACCCATAGTAAATGGAGCCTGCTTTGTTATTTTTGTTTTTAGTGGAATTAACTTTGATTAAAATTTAAAGCAATAATTTTTCTTGACAAATTCGACAAAATATGATAGTCTTATCCTGAAAAGGGCGTTTTAGCTGTTTTTTCGGATTTTTTGATACTTTTTAGAAAGGCATTGGTGTGTGGAGCTATGGAAGAAAAAGTTAATTATGTGTGTTCGGTGTGTGGATATGTTCATGAAGGGAGCCTTGACTCGGAGCCTGAGGATTATGTGTGTCCTGTTTGCGGAGTTGGAAAAGACTCCTTTGAAAAACAATGATCCTTTGCGCGTGAAAAACTGCTGAGGGCGAGCTTGCCTTCAGCAGTTTTTATGTGTATGTGTAAAAAAATAAAATCAGCGAATTTTAAATTACTTGTCAAAATAAGTCCTCAAACGAAGACATCAACCCAAAATTGCCCGTTTTCCAATCCGCTTTCAAATTAAACAAAACAAAATCTGGTGACCCGTGCGAGAATTGAACTCGCGTTACCGCCGTGAAAGGGCGGTGTCTTAACCACTTGACCAACGGGCCATCTGGTAGCGATAACTGGATTCGAACCAGTGACACTGCGGGTATGAACCGCATGCTCTAGCCACCTGAGCTATATCGCCAATTATTAAATTCAAGCAACTTCCAAGCGATATAACTAAGTATACACCATAGTTTTAATTTTGTCAAGTGTTTTTTTAATTATTTTTTTAAATTTTTATGCGAGGCTGCGACTGATATAGCAAATAGGTTTTTTTGGCTGTTGTATTATATTATTGACAAATATATATTATTTTGTGGTGTTTTGTCAACATTTGACATATTATTTTAAATATAGTATAATATATCTTAGGGTTTGTCTTGTTTTAAATTTTACATAAACTCAGATATTAATTTTTGGAGAGAAGGGATTTTTATGAACAGCGCTTTGGAAAAGTTTGTTGAAAAAATTAAGAAAAACGAAAAATTTAGGAACGAATTCAAAAAATGCAAAGATTTGAAGGAAAGCTATAACAAATTTATGAAAGGAAAATGTGACTATGATGAATATGAACATTTCTTTAATGATTTGATGCAAAAAGCAACCTCAATCTCAGATCAAGATTTGTCTTTGGTCGCGGGCGGGGTGGGTTTAAAACAGATCCTGGCGCCAATAGCCATAGGTACAATTTTGACGGGACTTGGAGCGTTTTCTGCGCATGCATATACAGCAAGACCAGTTGAGTCGCCTAGTAGCCCAAACGTAATAAGTTCAGCGGGCCAAGAAGGTTCAGCTAGCCAAGAAGGTTCAGCGGGCCAAGAAGGTTCAGCTAGCCAAGAAGGTTCAGCGGGCCAGAAGGTTCAGCGGGCCAAGAAGGTTCAGCTAGCCAAGAAGGTTCAGCGGGCCAAGAAGGTTTAACTAGTCAAGCAGGTTCAGTTGACCAGCTCCAAGGCTGTAAAATGGTCTTTTTCCCGCCAAAAAATATGGTTTTTGCGAAGGGGCCGATAGCCGACGATGGTGGTGGTTTTAAAGAAATGACAAAATGTGTTGTTGATGATAAGATGCTTGAGGGCTTAAAAAGAGAGGATGCGGTTATTCATATCGGCGGAGGAGTTAAATATGTCAAATTAAAAGGAAATGTTAAATTGGAATTTAATAAAGCGGATCGGGCGAAATATAATCATGTTGAACACATAGACGCCAAAGATTCATCGCGATACATAGTTGAATATGCGGGTGAACTTATTAAGCTTTATAATAAATTACCAGATGGCAGCAAAGGAGAATTAGAAGATATTATCAAGCCATATAAGGCTGCAGACGGTTATGTTTTTGATTTTGACGCTGCGAATAAAAAGGTGAATATCACGCTTGAAGATAATAATGTTGACATTCCTGAATATATATCAAACTTAGGCAACGTGAATATAAAAGTTGGCAAAGACATTAAATCTGTAGTTGTTAAACAAAATGATCGGCTCGATTTAAGCAACGCCTCAAGCCTTAGGCGCGTCCATTCAGCTGAATCCAATATATACGAGGCAGACAATGTTGCAGTCTATGAAAAAACAAAAGATGGGCAAAAAAAGATTGTTAAAATCTTGATGCAAGAAGGTGCACTAGAATCATTTAACGTTAAATATAGCGCCGATGATGATCAATTTACGGTGTATGATCAGTTTGGAGATTCAAAAGATGTTGTGATCCCTGAGTCTTTGAAAAAAACTAATAAATTAATAAAAGTTGGAAAAGGCATAAAATCTTTAATTGTTGATTCGCTAGACAATTTAGATTTTAGCCAGGCTAAGGATCTTGAGAAAGTTGAAGGCAAATCTAAATCCGGATCATATGTTACAGAAGATAGTGTACTGTATGAGATAGTTAATAAAGACGGAAAAGAAAGCAAAACGCCTGTTAAAGTGCTAAAATCCAAGTCAAATTCTCGATATGGACTTGATTTTTCGATTGAAGAAAACAATGATCCGAACAGCCCTTCAAAATTCATATCCATATCAAAAAATGACGCTGATTTATCCAACCTAGAAAATGTTAAAATTCCAGATCAGCTTATAGATCTAAACAAGCAATACTTTAAAAGCGCTCCGTTTAAAATTCAACCTGGCATACAATCTTTGGTTTTAAACGGGGACGAAAAACTTGATTTAACCAATGCAGACAACTTGATATATGTTGACACGACAAAGTCCAGTATATACTATTTGGATGAAGATGGAGTTGCGCTATATGAAAAATCAACCGATGGAACGCCCGATAAAATGGTTAAGCTTTTGCGAAAAAGCGGAGTTATTGGAAAAATTCATTTTCGTTATTTGGATGGATATCCGAATAAATGGAATTTGACAAGCCAGACACCAACAGTCCCTTTAAAAAATGTTGAAATTCCTTCCAGTTTGAGCAAGGTTTGTTGTAATTTTGATATAGGAATGGGAATCGAATCAATGATCCTGAAAGCAAATGAGAGAATTTTGAACTTTGCTTTTACCGGATTAAAAGATGTTAACGTGGAAAAATCCAATATATATATAAAGGATGAAGACGGAATTGCTCTATATGAAAAATCAGCCGGTGGCGGGAGCGATGTGTTTGTTAAACAATTAAAAACAAGCATAAATGATGGCAAAATTCAAATTTTTAGATCAAGTTATGGCTGTATTAATTTATTTGGGAGCGATCTATATAATTCTTTGACAGATGTTCAAATACCAGATTCTGTTAGGAAAATGTCTTCAAACTTTTTCATTGGTTTCGGAATTAAATCCATAGTTTTAGGAGAAAATGACACGGTTAATATAGGGGCTGCGTATGATCTTGAATCCATAGATGCCAGCAAATCAACAATATATGAAATGAAAGACTCAAATGGATTTCTTCGTTTATATGACAAATTAGGTGGAATATATGTTGACTGTTGCCAAAGAGTAAAATATGTGGATAAAGTGAAGTGCCAACAGGGAGAGGACAAAGTGAAGTGCCAACAGGGAGAGGACAAAGTGAAGTGCCAACAGGGAGAGGGCAAAGTGGTGCGGCTTGCAGGAACAAACCCCAAATCCCCTGTCAAAAATCTAGATCTTAATATTAATAACTTTTATGACTCCGACCTTCTCAATAAATTTAAAACTTGGCCCAAAAGTCAATTTATTATTGGACCGGGAATTGAATCCATCGTTTTGCATGGAGATGATGAAGTTGATTTATCCGGTGCATTTGATCTAAAAGAGGTTGACGTAAACGACTCAAAAAAATATGTTCTGGATAAAGATAAAATCGCCATTTTTAAAAAAGCCACATATGGCAGCGGACAAAGTGTTGGAAATTTCGTGAAAATTTTAAAAACAAGTGGGAAAATTAGCACAGGGAGTGGCAGCAATGTTAATTTTGCAATTAATCCTTTCACGAATTCTGTCATGCTGTCAAATGATGATAGAAACAACCCCTTGAAAAACTTTAAAATACCGGATGAATTGAAAAAGATCTGTGATGTCAAAACTATTTATCATATAGGCTCTGGAATTAAATCTATAATTTTAAGCGGAGATGAACTTGTCAATTTGAACGAGGCTTTGGATTTGGAGCATATAGATGCTTCTTCATCAAATGAGTATATTACAGATTCAAATGGCGTTGCAATTTATTTAGCAGATTATTCTAAGGGAGTAAGCAAAAGCAAAGGAAACATGCTTGAAACAATAAAAAAATTAAACGGCGCCAATATTTCTTATAATTTTCAAAATAAAACCATAAACATTCAAAATTTAAACCCAGATGCTCCTTTAGATAATTTTAAAATACCTGACAAATTGAAAAAAGTTTGCAACAAGTTTAGAATAGGCCCCGGGATTAAATCTATAGATAATCTTTGTGATGAAGACATAAACATTGACTCTGCTTCGGATTTGGAAAAAATAAATTTAAAAAATACCAGCAGTACTAAATATGAAATAAAAAATGGAAGTCTTTTTGATAAAAACAGTAATAGATCTTTAGGAAAAATAGATAAAACTAAGATATATGGTTTTTGTTTTGACAGGATAGAGGAATTTTCTCAAGACACAGGCAAATTTAAAGACCTGCCAAAAACAGAAAATTTAAACAAGGAGATGAAATATGAAGTAAAATATCCCGATGGATCAGTCAAAAACCAAACACTGGATGAGCAAGAAACATATAAAAAGATAGAGGGAGTTGTCAAAGATTTAATAAAAAAAGTTGAAGACAGAACCCCTTCAAAAGACATGTCGATTGAAGACGTCAAAAAAGAATTTTCTAAATATGAAGGAGAGGGAATCAGTCGAGTCAGAACAAAAAGAGGAATATATAGTCGACATTTTCAAATGAATAAAAATTGGAGGATTGCAAAAGCCATATATCGCTGGGTTGCAAAAAATATTAAATATGATCAGGAGAGCACCGCTCCAAATTGTCGCAAGCCTCAAGATCCACTTTTCGTTTTTAAAAATAAAACCGGAGTTTGCGCTGGAAAGGCCCAGCTGACAGCTTTAATGATGAGAATTGCGGGAATTCCAAGCGCGGTTATTGGAACGCTCCCAGAACCCGATCAGGTGTTTACTCACGCATACACCGCAATATATCTGGAAAAGAATGAGGGCGGATCTTATGATGATCAAAATAACCTGATTGACAATAAAAAAGAAGCTGGATGGGCGCTGATTGACGCGACCTGGGGAGCTCCAGATTCATCGCAGGATCCGACAAATTCAGGGAATAATCTAATCTCAAATCAAACATTAGCTACCAATTCCAACAATGCTTTAAGCGGTTTTGCTGCGCAAAGAATCAAGAACTTATTTTCAGGATTTTACCAAAATAAATCACTTGAAAAAACAAACAAAGATTTGCTCAAAAACCAACACCACATTTTTCTTACTCTGACAGAGCTTTCCGAAAACCTTTCGAGTCAGTTAGGTGGCTTTTGTAAACTATTTGGTGATGAAAAAATAGGAATTGAATTTCGTTTAGATAATAACACTCGTTCTCCGCAGATATTTATAATGGGGGATCGAAATGGAGCTAAAGGAACTTTTGAAATTCCAAAATCATTGTTAAAATACGGCTATTCCATCAAGATCGGCGGCGGAATTGAGAGCATTAGCTTGAGCGACGAAGAGGTCGAAAAAGTTGACTTTGATTCAGAGTGTAACGTAAAGCAAGTGATTTTGTCTGAAAAAAACAGCAAATATACCACTAATGATTTTGGAATCTATGAAAAAGATGCCGGTGGAAAAAAAGGAAAGCTTATCAAAATTTTTAACAAAAAAATGATAACCGATTCCAGCGGAATTAAGTATAAAATATATGATGGATTTATTTCTCTAGAGGGAAATGACGGAAAAGACGGGGGCAAAAAAATAACCCATTTAGATATTTCAAAACTTTCACAAGATTTAAAAGACCTCAATCGCCCATTTCTCATAAAAAACGGTTTTGAACAGATAGATGTTCCATCCGGCTTTAATCTAGATAATTTATCATTTGACTCAAAATATTCCGATCAAACAATAAATATAGGGGATAGATTCGCATTTCGCGGCGTGGATTATGATAAATCGGCCAAAAAGCCAACCATCAAAGAATTAGTTTCTCTCAAACCAGGCCTGATATATCGACTAGACTCTAAAGGCATCATCCTAACAAGCGATGACGAAAATCAAAAATCTTTGAACATAGAAAAAGATATACCACAATTTCTAAAAGATTTCAAAATGAAGTTTTCTATATCAAGCGGAATCGACTCTTTAAT
>CADAPX010000080.1 GCA_902789925.1 Oscillospiraceae bacterium
AAAGAGCCAAAATTAAAAAACGATATTATAAATATTATTAATAATTTGAATAAAAAAGAAAATTTATATGATCAAAAACCCAGCATCGCAAAATTCATCAGCGATAGGGTTTCTTCTCGCAAGGATCCATATATTGCCCAATTTAAACAGGTTGTTAAATTGCTTGCCAAATGTGCTAACAATAAAGAGGCCGGACGTTTTGTCGCCAGCTGTTTTGATTTCATTGCTTCTGAGCAGTTGAAGGTTGATCTAGACTTTGAAAGCGTCGAAAAAATTTTAAAATCACTATATAAACATGACAATAGTGAAGATTTATTGATTAGTGTTATAGATGGCGCGTGTTTCAATGATTTTTTTAAAAATGCCAGTCAGGATAAAATTAATGAAATATTAAATATATTTTTGAAATATTCGAATGTTAATCACCCCGCAGATTCACTTGTTGAATTTCTTCAGCCCAACCAAACAGAAAATGCTGAAAAAAAATATATGTCACCACAAAAACATATGGTTCAGGTTATTGCGAAGCTAAATTGTGAGGGCCGTTTTAAAAATTGCACACAAAGCCAAATTTCAAATATACTTGATATTTTTTCTAATTATTTTTCCATTCCGGTTGTTGGCAAAGATGCAATTGACGTCATTAATAATTTGATTATTAATGGCTGTTTTGAAAATTGTTCACAAGATAACATAATAAAATTAAAAGATGTTTTGCTAAAATGTCCAAAATATCAAAATTATGAACAGGATATTATAACTATTATTAAAAATTTGATTGTTAATGATTGCTTTAAAAATTGTTCGCAAGAAGTCATTTCGGAAATTATCAACATATCTCTTGAATTTTCAAATAGTCAAGATACTGCTGAATATTTTGCATATATCATGGATGCTTCGTTAAATCAAGGCTTTTTGAATAAATATCCCCAGACGGAACTTTTAAAAATTCAAGACAACTTGGCGGATTGGTTGGAAAATGAGCGCATTCAAAAATATTGGACATCAATCATTTTAAATTTATTTAACCAAGGTGTTTTTGAAAAATGTCAAAAAAATGATGTTTCAAAAATAATTAATGGTCTAGCCAAATGCTCAGCAAACGAAAAATTAAGACAAAATTGCGCAGTTTTGATTTCAAACTTTGCTGATTGTGGTTTTTTTAAGCATTGTGACAAAGATGATATTTTTCAAATAAAGTCCATATTAAACAATTGTGTATATGATGAAAACAGTAAAAAATATGTTGCAAGTGTTGTCAAAATTCTATTGGATTGCAATTTTTGTCAAAGCGAAAAAAGCGAAATAAGTCAAATGATTAATTTATTATATACATGTTCCAGCAATCAAGAGACCGAGCCATATATTTTAGACTCTATTAATATATTGCTGAATAAAGAATGGTTTATCATATATTCCGACAATAAATTTTCAAATATGCAGGATGAGATATTTTTGGTTGGTGATCTACTGCAAAAATATTATTCTAAATATGAAAAAAAAGACTCCAGCCTAATGAGCAACAATTTATATGAGATGCCAATTCAATTTTATAGTGATCAAGACTCAGATGTTTTGCTCTATATTAAAAGGTTATCTGATGATCTAGACAGACAAATTGCTAGTCTCCACCGACGCATGTTTGATGAAAATTAACATAATACCCACTCCTAATTGTTTTATTAAAAGCCCGCTGCTGGAATCGAGTGGTGGGCTTTTTGTTATGTAAAAAATTTACAAAAAATTAATATTTGTTTGCAAAATTTTAACACATTAACGGTTATTTTGTGATATAATTAATTTAACGTTAAACCACACAACAAAAAACACAATTATTACAAAAAAAGGAGCATATATTCATGAAAACAAAAATTATTAAAAAAATGTTGGCGATTATAATCGCATCTGCCACTGCTGCTGCAACGCCTGGAATAGCTAGTGCTATGCATAATGGAAATAATATACAGTTTTTAGGCCATAAAAGACATTGTCCTGGAGGATTTGAGGAAGAGTCTGAGGAAGAGTCTGAGGAAGAGTCTGAGAAAGAGTCTGAGAAAGAGTCTGAGGAAGAGTCTGAGGAAGAGCCCGAAGAGGAAAATAATATGATTGTTGAGGAAGAGTCGGATGGTCAGGGCGCTCAAAACGTCAATGCTGATCGATATGAATACTTTAATGATTTTATTTTGGATGCAATCGAAGTGACCTATGACAAAAAATATGGCAACACATCCGAAACCCTAAATGAAAGAGTTTGGAATTTTTTAAACGAACTAAAAAAATTTGTTGATGACGGAGCTGATAAAAAGCGTGTCGCAGAGATTGTTTTAAAATTAATTAAAACTGAAAGTTTTTCTAAATTATATATATATAAATTAAACCGATATTGCCCAGACTGTGAGTTTATGGTTGGTGTGTTGGATGTTTTAAAAAAATGTCAGTGTGACCAAAAGGCTAGACCAATCGTTTTAAAAGCTGTCGCAAGCTTAGGTTTACGAGTTAATGCATATGACGCAATAATAGAACAAGAAATAAAACAAAATGTAGGAGCTGTTAAATATTCAGATTATTTACAGCAAATGTGGATTGATCAAGAAAAAAATCTAACTAATGATAAACCAGAAGAAACAAGAAAACTTGCCAAGCAAACGCAAGAACTGATCATGGAAGAATGTAGGGCAAGCCGAACATTTACGAGGGAAAAAGAAAAAAGTTTGAATCAGACGTTCAGACAAGACATTAAGGAGCAAAATGATTTGATTATGTCATCAATGATTGACATATTGGATTATTGCTGCAAAAAACAAGATTCTCAGAAGGAAATTGTTGATCTTGTTAAAGGAGATGGAGAAATAGGTTTTGGGGATAAACTTTTAAAGTCAAAGCCTGTTGAAATTCTTGACATTTTACGGACATGTTCAGCCAATAACGATATTTCAAACGATGTTTTGCTCATTGTCGACCATTTGATTAAAAATAATTTTTTGGAAAGTAATGATGCAATATATGAAAAAATGCGTGGTATATTGGACAACTGCTCTAATGATGTAAAGTCTAGAGAAAACTTTTTATATGATTTTGTTGCTTTATCCAAA
This sequence comes from Oscillospiraceae bacterium, assembly GCA_902789925.1. Lineage (GTDB taxonomy): Bacteria > Bacillota > Clostridia > Oscillospirales > Ruminococcaceae > RUG12519. The sequence continues at coordinate 3,093 of CADAPX010000080.1, forward strand.
GGCCCCAAAGATTTCTTTAAATCCAGGTCGGAAGTTTTTGACAAGATGTTGACTGCGTATATAGCGGAAAATCATGAGGACGAGATGAAGTTTGTTCGAATCATAAAAGGCGCGGCTCAAAAGAAACTTCTTGGGGAAAATCATCGTCAAATGGTTCTAGACAAAATAACTTGTTGCCTAAAGAAAAATTTAGAGCAATCAGAAATTCGCTCAGAAATCATTAATGCTGTTGCTGATTTGGCTAATTATGGAGGGTTTGACAATTGCGATGATGGAAGCAAGGCGATTTCAAACATATTTGAACAGTTGGCCAATATTTGCCCAAATATTCAAAACGACAGGACAAATGTTGCAAGAATTATTTCAGGGTTGGCTGACAAAGGTTTGCTGAGTGGCTATTTAAAAATCAATAAAAATGAAAATTTTGGGAAAAATCTCATGCTTTTGATGGATGCTTGCTCAAATGATGTTGAAGCTGCAGGGAATATCGCAAAAGCTATAGCAAGTTCATTAAAAAAAGATGCTGGAAAAAACAGCAAAAATTTTGTTCAATTTATCGAAGATAATATTTCGACTGTTATTAATATTTTATCAAAATGTTCCCAAAATCCCCAAAGCCTTCAAAATGTTTCAAATTCTATGAAATATATATTTAGTGATTTGGCTCGCATCGAGAATAGGGATAAACTTGCAAAAATTATGCAGCAAAAATCCACTGCTTGTTTAACAGGCGCTAGATTAGAGGAACAAGTTATTAATATATTGACATTATGTGCTGCTAACGACAATATGAAAGTTTTGGCAACTGATTGCCTTCAAGCTTTATTTGATGGTTATTTTAAAGAAAACGCTTCAAAAGAGGTTGCTTTGAAAATATTAGATTTATTTGAAAAGTTTGAGTATGATGTGCCACGTAGGATCGCCCATATGTTTATACATTTTGTTCAAAAATTGGAATATGAATTCCCCAAAGAAAAAATGCTAGAATTTATGCTTAAAGTGGGTAGTAAAAGCTCTAAAATTGAGAGTGGTTTTTTGAAAATTTTAAAAGAATTGATTCTCGAAAGAGGGAAACTGGATGAATATTTTGTTCCGGAAGATAAACGCACCAAAAAAGACGATGATTTTGAATACAAAATTTTTAAAATGTTGCGTACGTACTATAGTAATGCGCAAGCAAGCGTTGTCGAAATTATTGGCCACATATTGATAAATAATAAGCTAGATGATAATGCTACGCGTAGATCTCGGGCCTTTAAGGTGCTGAATGATAATGACCCTGAACAAGGAAATGAAAAATCTAAAGTTCTAATCGCCAAATATATGTTATTGTTTTTAGAAAAATATGATGTGCCTAATTCAGCCGACCTTTACGACATAAAAGACACACTCGCTTCTTGTGCTATATACCCAGCAGCAAGAAAAAACGTCGCTGCATGCATTGATAAATTGGTTGAGAAAGGTGATATGAAAGAGGCGGACGCTGATAATTTCAAAAAACAGTTGCTTTTGCAATTTATCTAAAATTCTATATTGATTAATGAAAAACTTGCTGTTAAAATAAAAATTTAGCAGCAGGTTTTTATTTCTATTCACATTAAAAAAACATTGTTTGAGCTTAAGTTTATATATAAGTACGATGGCAAAATACCCAAATAACAGCTGAATTTAATTGCAAAATTCAAGCATATTTATCAAATAAAAATATATCTGGAAAAGTTTACAAAATTTTAACAAATAGGCACAAACACTGTGGTATACTGCGTTTTATATCAAGTTAAAACCACAAAATAT
>CADAPX010000081.1 GCA_902789925.1 Oscillospiraceae bacterium
GATTTAATATTACAGTTCGTTGTGAGATTGATGCAGGTTGATTTTTTCTTGGATTTGGGTTATATTTGTCCCATTAATCCTTCTTTGGCCAAAGCTTGCCCTTTAATTTAAAAACCCGGCTCAAATCAGGCCCTTCCTCAAAAAAACCCTAAAAAACAACGGCGGGAAACCGCTTTAGCCGCCGCCAGCAGACCATTTGCCATGCAGGTTAAACCCAATTTAACCCGCCCTCTTTTCCAAACAGCCCTTAACAAGCCAAGGTCAAAAAGCGGTAATAATTGAAAGCAGGCCAGGCTTCGAGGGCGCCAGCCTACCGCTTGTTAAGGAAATCTCAAGAGAAACTTAAAGTTTCAGGAAAATTTAATACTGCAGTTCCTTGTGAGATGGTGGCGCTGACCCCGCTTTTGCATGGTTTTTTGGAACGCGATCAAGGATATTACAATTTGTTGGGCTTTTAAACAAAGAGTTGGATTTTTTAAGAAGAATTTTATTGAGACAAATATAACCCAATAAAATAGTACAATTGGTTTTTAAAATTTTTAGGCCCACAAAGTTTATAATTTTTATGTTTTGGAATAACTTGACTTTGAAAATGACATGATATATAATGATGGATAGATTTTGTTTTTTATGATTCGAAATTTCTTTAAAATAGGGAGAGATGGTACTGTGGACTTTAGGAAAGGAAACTGGAACTCGGAAATTGACGTTAGAGACTTTATTATTTTGAACTACACTCCTTATGATGGCGATGAAAGTTTTTTGAGCGGGCCAAGCAAAAAAACTAAAAAATTGTGGGACGTTGTCCAAAATCTGCTAGACAAAGAAAGAGAAGCTGGCGGCGTTTTGTCAATAGACGCAAAAACTATCTCCAACATAGACGCTTTTGAGCCCGGATATATAGACAAGGAAAACGAGTCAATCGTTGGCCTCCAAACTTCCCGTCCCCTTGAGCGAGCAATCATGCCATATGGCGGAATAAGAATGGTTAAAAATTCTTTGAGTGCATATAAAATGCAGCTTGATCCCGCAATTGAAGAAATTTTTACCCACAGAAAAACTCACAACGACGGCGTTTTTGATGCATACACAGATGAAATGAAAAAAGCCCGCCACTATGGGATAATCACAGGTTTGCCGGATGCGTATGGAAGAGGCAGGATCATTGGCGACTATCGAAGGGTTGCTCTTTATGGGGTTGATCGCCTAATTGAGAGCAAAACTTTGGCTCTTGATGATCTGGACGTTGACCTCATGACCCCGGACATTATTCAAAAAAGGGAGGAAACCAACGAGCAGATACGCGCGCTTAAATCCCTCAAAAACATGGCAGCAAGATATGGTTTTGACATTTCTTTGCCAGCAAAAGACTCAAAACAGGCAATACAGTGGCTGTATTTTGCATATTTGGCCGCAACTAAAGATCAAAATGGCGCGGCGATGTCCCTGGGAAGGGTTTCAACATTTTTAGACATATATTCCGAGCGCGACTTGGCAAATGGAACATATAGCGAAGAGGAAATTCAAGCGTCTGTTGATCATTTTGTCATGAAGCTGCGGCTGATTAAATTTTTGCGAACTCCTGCATATGACCAGCTTTTTTCAGGCGATCCAACTTGGGTGACCGAGGCTATAGGCGGCGTTGGCGTTGATGGGCGCCATATGGTCACTAAAATGTCATATCGTTTTCTACACACACTGACAAATTTAGGCCATGCTCCAGAGCCGAATTTGACGATTTTGTGGTCTGAAAATTTGCCTCAAAATTTCAAGCTATATGCAAGTTCTGTTTCCATAAACACTTCCTCAATTCAATATGAAAATGACGATGTTATGCGGGCAAAGCTTGGAGATGACTATGCTATTGCGTGTTGCGTTTCGCCAATGAAAGTTGGAAAACAGATGCAGTTTTTTGGCGCGAGATGCAACCTGGCTAAAGCTTTGTTATATGCGCTAAATGGCGGAAAAGATGAAATGGCTGGAGAACAGGTTGCCCCGGAAACTTGCCCGGTTGGAGACGGCAAACTGGTTTATGATGACGTTTGGAAAAAATATGGCGTTATTTTGGATTGGCTTGCAAAATTATATATTAACGCGCTAAACATTATACACTATATGCACGATAAGTATTGCTATGAAAAAATCCAAATGGCGCTTCATGACGACAACATCACAAGAACTATGGCTGGAGGGATAGCGGGGCTTTCGGTTGTTGCGGACAGCTTAAGCGCAATAAAATATGCAGATGTCTATCCAATTCGAAATTCAGACGGGCTGATTGTTGACTTTAAAATCCAAGGCCAGTATCCCGCCTTTGGAAACAATGACGATCGGGTTGACAAAATCGCAATTGACGTCGCAAAAGGATTCATGAAGCGCTTAAGAAAACACAAAGCCTATAGAAACAGCAGGCCAACCATGTCTATATTAACCATAACCTCCAACGTTGTGTATGGAAAAAAGACAGGCTCAACCCCAGACGGAAGAAAAGCGGGCGTTCCTTTTGCTCCTGGCGCAAATCCGATGCATGGACGGGATAGCAACGGCTCTGTTGCTTCGATGAAGTCGGTTGCAAAGCTTCCGTTTGAATATGCCCAAGACGGAATTTCATACACATTTTCAATTGTCCCTGGCGCATTGGGAAAAAATTCAAATGACAAAAAGCAAAATTTAGTCAGCTTGCTTGATGGATATTTTGCAGACCGGGGCCACCACATAAACGTTAATGTTATAGATAAAGACGTTTTAATCGACGCGATGGACCACCCTGAGAAATACCCTCAACTGACAATCCGCGTTTCTGGATATGCTGTTAATTTTGTTAAACTGACAAGAGAGCAACAGCTGGACGTTTTGAGCAGGACATTTCACTCGAGGCTGTGACGAAAGATATGGACGTTAAAGGAAGGATCCACTCCATCGAAACTCTGGGCTTGGTTGACGGGCCAGGTCTTCGGTTTGTTGTTTTTTTGCAGGGCTGCCATTTGAGATGTCTATACTGTCACAATCCGGATTCATGGGGGGAAAATCAGGGAAGGATTATTGGGGCAAAAGAGCTGGCCTTGAAAATTCAAGAATATGAGCCGTATATAAAAAATGGCGGCGTGACGCTGTCTGGAGGGGAGCCTCTTTTGCAAAGTGAGTTTTGCGCAGAGGTTTTGAGGTTATGTAAACAACTTGGGTTTCACACCGCCTGTGACACTGCGGGAAGCGTTTCGCTAAAAACAGCAACCAAAGTCCTGGAGCACACCGACCTTGTTCTGCTGGACATCAAAGATTTGGACAAAGATGACTGTAAAAAACTTTGTGGAATATCGCCAAAAATGCCAATAGATATTTTAAGATATTGTGAAAAAATTGAAAAAGATGTTTGGATCCGCCATGTCCTGCTCCCGGGATATACATTAAAACAGTCTAAACTTGAACGTCTTGCGGATTTTTTGAAAAAATTTTCCTGCGTTAAAAAAGTTGAGCTGCTCCCGTTTCACAAAATGGGCGAGTTTAAGTGGAAAACGCTAAAAATCAGATACTTGCTTTCAAACGTTTTAGAGCCCTCGAGAGAAGAAATCAAGACAGCAATTGAAATTTTTCGCTCTCGCGGATTAAAAGTTGATTAGTTATTAAATATATTTTTTGCGTCATATATATTTAGAAGTTTTGACAGAGATTTGCCATTTCTATTGCAGACATAGCCGCGTCAAACCCTTTGTTTCCAGCTTTTGTTCCGGCTCTTTCGACCGCTTGCTCAAGGTTGTCTGTTGTCAAAACCCCAAAAATAACGGGGATATCTTGGCCAAGAGAAACGCTTGCGATCCCTTTGGAAACTTCTGCGCAGACGTGGTCATAATGTGATGTTGCCCCGCGAACAACCGCTCCAAGGCATATTATTGCATCATATTTTTTTGATTTTGCCATTTTGCTCGCAATCAGCGGAATCTCAAACGCCCCCGGGACCCACGCAACGTCTATATTATCTTCCGAAACATTGTGACGATTTAAGCAGTCCGCCGCCCCTTCAAGCAATTTTTGAGTTATAAATTCATTAAATCTTGAAACAACAATCCCAAATTTTAGATCAGTTGCAGTTAATTTCCCATTAAAAACTCTCATAAAATTCAAATCCTTTCTATAAAATATGACCCATTTTTTCTTTTTTAGTCTTTAAATAAAATTCATTATGCATATTGGGCTTTATCCTAATTGGAATTCGCTTTGAAACCTCTATGCCATATTTTTTCAAATCATTCACTTTTTTTGGATTGTTTGTTATTAATTTAACGCTTCCAACTCCCAGGTCTTTCAAAATCTGCGCTCCTAAAAAATATTCACGTGGATCTTCCTCAAATCCCAGCGCAACGTTAGCCTGTGCGGTGTCGAAGCCTTTTTCTTGAAGGTGATATGCTCGAAGTTTATTTAAAAGGCCAATCCCCCTCCCCTCCTGGCGAAGATATATTAAAACGCCCTTTTTTGCTTTTTTGATCATGTCCATTGACGCCAAAAATTGTTCACCACAGTCACATTTTTTAGACCCGAAAACATCACCGGTTATACACTCAGAGTGCATCCTGCAGAGAATTTCGCCTCCATCATCAACCTCTCCCATGACCAAAGCGACGTGGCTCTGGTTTGCTATTTCATACGCATATCCATGTAAAACGAAATCGCCATATTTTGTCGGCAGATCAACAGCTTCAATTTTTTTAATCAATTTTTCATGAGCTTTTCTATATTCAGCCAAATCATTATCATCTCCCCATCATCGTTCATCATTTCGCAGCACAATCCGCATTCTTCAAGCCCCGCCAACCTGCAAAGATCAACAGTTGCTTCGGTGTGGCCTGCTCTTTGCAAAACTCCGCCTGATCTTGCAACCAGAGGAAACATATGGCCAGGCCTTCGAAAGTCGGATGCTTTAGCGCAACTTTTAACAAATTCAGTCGCCGTCATTGAGCGATCGCCAGCAGAAATTCCGGTTGAAGTTTTTATGTGATCGATGGAAACTGTGAATGAAGTGTTGTGGTTATCGGTGTTTTCAAAGGTCATTGGCGCCAATTTAAATTTATCTGCAAATTTTTGGGATATTGGCATGCAAATAAGCCCCCGCCCATGAGTTGCCATGAAATTCACATTTTGTTTAGTTGCAAATTCAGCTGAGCATATTAAATCCCCTTCATTTTCTCGATTTTTATCATCTGAAACGATAATTATTTTTCCATCTCGAAGATTTTTAAGTGCAAGCTGCATTTTTTCTTTGTTTTTCATTTTAAAACGTCTCCCTTAAAATGTCAAATCAGCCAAAAAACCCAGCATCAATCAGACTTTTTTTGGTCAATTTGCTGGAATTTTTTTGAGCGGAACCTGCGTTTAGCAGTTTTTCAACATGCTTTGCCACTATATCGGCTTCTATATTAACAATAAGATTTTTTTCAAACAATCCAGCAGTCGTTTGGGAAAGAGTGTGTGGAATAATTGAAACTGTGAAACTTTTTTCATCAACCGAAACAACAGTTAGGCTTATCCCATCAACACAAACTGATCCTTTTTTTACTATATATTTTAAAATTTTTGGCAAAACTTCAATTTTATATGAAATCGATATTCCATCACGCCTTTTTTCATCAACAACTCCAATGCCATCAATGTGACCTGTGACGATATGCCCATTAAACCGCCCCGACGCTGAAACTGCGCGCTCCAAATTAACCAAACTTCCAACGCAAAAAAATTTTGCCGCGCTGTTTTTTATGGTCTCATTCATTATGTCAACAACAAAAATTTTAGACTTGATGTCAACAATAGTCAAACATATCCCATTAACAGCAACGCTATCACCAATATTTAACTGGTTTGATATTACATTAGCGCAAATGCTCATTTTCATCCCATTGCAATTTTTTTCAATATATGTTACTTTTCCAATCTCTTCAACAATTCCCGTAAACAAAAAATCACTTCCCAAAATGACTGGATCTATATTCAATCAAAACATCATCGCCCAAAGCCCGAATTTTTCTCCTTTTGAGGGCGGTGGCTTGGCTCAACTTTTCAAATCCTTGCCCTCCAACAGGCGTTTTAGCCATAACCCCTCCAATAATTTTTGGCGCAATATATGAATATATAACGTTTATTAGATTATTTTCGACAAAACTGTGATTTATTTCTGAACCTCCTTCAACCAAAACGCTGTCAATCCCGATTTGATATAATTTTTTCAAAAGCTCTTTCAAATCAACTCGCCCCCCGACGCGCCGGACTTTTAAAATTTCAACGCCTGCTCTTTGAAGCTTGGCAATTTTTTGGCTATTTTCAACAGAACATGCAATATATGTCTTTTGAATTTTAGCAGTTTTGACAATTTTTGAATTTAAAGGCGTTTTCAAATGAGTGTCGCAAATTATTCGAACGGGATCTCTTTTTTGCGGCAATCTGCAATTTAGTTGAGGGTTGTCAGATATTACAGTGTTGATGCCAACCAAAACAGCGCCATACACACTTCTTAAATAATGGGAATGGCGGCGAGAGAGTTCACCTGTGATCCACTTGGAGTTTCCTGTATATGTTGAAATTTTCCCATCCGCGGTCATCCCGAATTTTAGCGCGACAAAAGGCATTTTAGTCTTCATATTGTGGAAAAAAATTTCATTTAATTTTTCACATTTTTTTTGCATACAGCCAACATAAACTTCTATTCCACTTTTTTTTAGCAGCTTTATCCCTTCGCCAAAAACCAGCGGATTGGGGTCTAGCGTTCCAACAACAACCCTTTTAATTTTGCTGTTTATTATTAGATTTGCGCACGGAGGCGTTTTGCCATAATGCGAACAAGGCTCCAAGTTAACATAAAGCGTTGCTCCATAGGCCGAGCCTTTGAGGTTTAAAATAGCGTTTCGTTCCGCATGATATCCGCCGAAAAATTTGTGATATCCTGTCGATAATATCTGTCCATTTTTAACAATAACCGCCCCAACCAGAGGATTAGTTTTAACATATCCTCTGCCTTTTTTCGCAAGATTTAAAGCTAAATTCATATATTTTGGATCAATTTTCAAAAAAACACCACACTTCATCGCAACGCATATAACATCAAAAGTAACATTACTAAATATACAATATTATTTCAAAAATGTCAATTGATTTAAATCAAAAATCCCCTGCTTGATTTTTTTACTGGATTGGGTTATATTTGTCCCAATAACTTCTCTTGCTTAAAATATGCGACTTTTTGCTTGACAAAACCAATATATTACAATATACTCAATTACGTTCCAAAAAACAATGCAAAATCGAAATAAGCGCCGCTATCTCACAACCAACTGTAATATTCAATCTTACGGAAGCTCCAAGTCCATTTGAAACCGTCCGTAACAAGCGGTAGACTTGCGCCCTCAAAAGCTTTTATTACTGATAAAACTGGCTTGCTGCGAAAACATCAAATTATTTGAAGCGGGGTTGATTTATTTTTTTATTTCACTGTTGACAAACAATTTAAAATGTGTCAGTATATTTTCGAAGGATTTTAAATGCATACATATATTAAAATTCTCACAATATAAAAAAATTAATTTTAATCAAAAAAGGAGAGCGTTTAAAATGAAAAAGAAATACTTAAAAAAGATGCTTGCGATCATGCTAGCTACAATGACTGTTTCAGCAACTCCAGGCCTTGTTTGCGCCATAAAGGAGGAGTCTAAAAAAATCATTAAAGAGGCTAATTCAAAGATTGAAAATCACTCATTAACCCTAGATTCCACAGCAAAGTTGCTTAATGAGTTGGAAAAAATAGCAAAGGAAGGTGATGATGATTCTCACAAAGAAGTTGCAAAAACACTTGAAAACATTAGTTCTCAAAATTTGTTTAGAGGAGATTCTATTGATCAAATTTTAAATATATTAGAGGAATGTTCAAAATATCATAACCATGTGCGCTATATTGCAAAGGCAATTGAAAATATGGCTAATAATAATGTTTTTGGAAACAATTCGCTCAATCAAGTTTTAAATATTTTACATGCATGTTCAAAATATGGAGAACGTGGCGTGGCCTTCATTCCACAGGCTATAGAAAAGATGGCTGATAAAGATATTTTAAATGATCAATCGATTGATGAAACCCTAGTGCAAATTCTGCAAAAATGTTCAAAACACGGCCCTTCCAAATATTCAACCGCACGCGCAATCAACCACTTAGCTCAGCAAAACCTATTAAATCAATGTCCGCCCGACAAATTAAAGCAAGTAATCGATTCTCTTTTGCTGTGCCTGGAGGATTATGACTTCGCCCCCAAAGCGAGCGTTTTTAGCACAATCAAAATCATGACCTATAAAAACGTTCTAGACAAATGCGATGCTGATCAAATCTACAAAATAGCTTGCGCATCGATTGACTATATGGGAGATGATGAATGTTTAAACTTGGATTTGAGTGATAGCGCCATTAATGATTTGGCCAATAAAAATATGCTAAATAAATGCACTGATAATCAAATTCAGCAAATAGTCTCGCGCTTAACCGAGTTTTTAGAAAATGATGAGACTCAGCGCCAAGCCACGATCGCCATTTGTTCTATGAATAAAGCGGGTTTGCTAAATAAATGCAGCCCTGAAAAGCTTCAACAAATATTAAATTTATTTAAAATTCATTTGAAAGATTATTTGGCTGAAGTTAATGATGAGAATTATGAGATGGTTTTTCAAATTTTCCAAGTTTTGAAGACATGTTCAGAAATTGACGCTTTAAAGGCAACTGTTGCAGATATATCGGACGATTTAGCTAAAAATGAAGCGTTTTACCCATATCTCAATCAAGACTTAACTTTCCAGCCACTGGGAGACATTCTAAAAACATCCACAACATGTTCAAAAATTCAAAATTATGAAACCCAAACAAAGGCTGTCTCGGCTGTTGCAAACGTGCTCAAACGGCTAGGCGATGGAATAGAATTAAACGAATGGTCTATTCATCAAGTTAAAGCAAACTTTCAAAATATAATGGAAATGTTGGCAGAATTTTCAGACAATAACCAAGATCGTGTTGCAATTATAAATTGCCTGCGTCAAGGAGAAATTTTCAACGCAACAGTCG
>CADAPX010000082.1 GCA_902789925.1 Oscillospiraceae bacterium
CAGCACGTTTTCCAGCATGTTGCTGGGGGCGAACAGCTTCCACACGGTATCTGCGCGCTGGGTATGCAGGATCCAGGGCAGCCAGCGGATGATGCCGGCGTCGATCTCCTTATAATCGCAGTATTTGTTCCGCTCCACCGCGGCCAGCAACTATTCAATTGCGTGGGGATATGATAATATTCGGGCAGGAAGGTCAGAAATTGCGTTGGTTGGAGGGGTTGAAGCTCTGTCGCTTGGGGCAATGCTTGGTTTTAACAGGCTTTTATCTTTAACTCCAGACTTTTGTCGGCCATTTTCTAAAAACAGGCGAGGGATTGTCGTTAGCGAGGGAGCCGCATTTTTAGTTTTGGAAGAATTAAAGCGCGCTCAGGCTCGAAACGCCCATATATATGGAGAAATTAGAGGCTGTGGCTTTGGCGTTGACGCATATCACATAACCTCTCCAAGAAGTGATGCATCCGGCATAATAGACAGCATACAAAATGCGCTTAAAGCGTCAAAAATTCAGCCAAGTGAAATAGACTATGTGTGTGCTCACGGGACCGGAACTCCTTTAAATGATAAAACGGAAGTTAAAGCTTTAAAGGCGGTTTTTGGCGATAATGTCCCTCCAACCAGTTCAATAAAATCCATGATTGGCCACACTTTGGGAGCAGCAGGAGCAATCGGAGCCGTTTGCAGTTTGCTTATGATGGAGAAAGGCGAGGCCATGCCAACGGTTAATTTTGAGCAAAAAGATGACGAATGTGATATAGACTGCATCCCCAACAGAAGTCGCAAAATGAAAATCAACACAGTGATATCTAATGCTTTCGCTTTTGGAGGCAATAATTCCTGCGTTGTTTTTTCAAAAATGGTTTAGGAGGCTTTTCATGAAAAAAACAGCTATACTGGCAATGAAATACTATTTGCAGGACCGCGAACTTGATTATACTCAAATTGACGAAATGTGTGAAGATTCAAAAATTTGTGATATAGACATTTTGCAAAACAAGCTTTCAACCATAAACACACGCCTTGTTGACAGGCAATCTCTGGCTTTGGAAGCAGCAATCAACCCATTTAATTCTGACAAAAACTATAATTTTCTTGATAAGTCTAAAATTAGTGTCATTGTTGGAAGTTTATCAGCATCAGTGTATCCTATATTTGAATATTTGGTTTCGGCATATGAAAAGGGCGTCAACTTTGTTAATCCATCGGGGCTTGATTCAATAATGATTGCAAAAGACGAAATTTCAAGCCAAAAAACCGAATATGCATGGGCTGGAGCAAGCGAAGAAACCGGAGCAGCGTTGGCGTTTGTTTGCGATTCTGATCAAAAAAGCATTAAGCCAATTGCATATATTAAAAATTGTGAATCCAGATATATTGGAAACTTATCCGAAGACAAAAAGGAAAATTTTATAAATAGTGTGATATCATCGTGGGGAGTTGATAAATTTAAACATGGTATAATATATAGCAAAGACTCAAAGCTTTTTTCTTTGCAGCCTATGGTTGATTTAGGACGGTCTCTACTGAAAATAAAAAACCGTGAGCTGGACTTAGCTGTTGTTGTTTCAGTTGACAGCATGGGCTTTGTGTCTATGATTGAATTGGGGCGATATATATGAACAGAGAAGAGATCGAAAAATGCATACCTCACAGAAAAGACATGCTGATTCTGGACGAAGCGACTGTTGATGGCGATTTTGCAACGGGAAAATATTTTGTTCGAGGGACGGAGTTTTTTTTAAACGAACACTATCCCCAAAAGCAGATTGTTCCAGGAACGATTTTGTGTGAAATTATGGCGCAGCTTTTTGCGGTTTGCGTTTCACAGAGGACGTCGGGAATGCCGGTTTTAGCTAAAATTGAGGAAGCATCGTTTAAGAAAATGGTCGTTCCTGGAGACAATTTAGACATATATGTTGAGGTTTTGAGCGGGTCGGTTAGGGTCTTGACGGCAAACTGTAAAATAAAAGTTTTAGACAAATTGTGTGCGACAGCGAAGTTAACAGTTGCAAGCGTAATTTCAGAAAATTTTTGACATAATTCAACTTTTTAACGTAATTATATTATACGGAGGGAATAAAAATGAATGAAATTGAGAAGGTTGTTCGAGAAGAACTTGGAAAATTAACAAAAGCTGATGTGATGAATATGTCAATTGATGAAGATATTTCGGAATACACCGGCCTGGATTCATTATCTTTTTTAGAATTATTCGGAAAAATTGAAGAAAAGTTTAAAATTCTTGTTCCTCCAGAAAAAATATCAGATATACAAACAATAGCTGATATTGTTAAAATTGTTGAAGAAAGCAAAAAATCATGATCTTAATATTTAAAAGGAGCTTCTTGAATGAGCATAAACAAACTGAGAAAAAATATTGACAGGATTGATGAAATTTTGTTGAAACTGTTTGAAAAGCGAATGCAAAATTCCATGGAGATCGCCAAATATAAAGAGGCCCACCATAAAAACATCAAAAATTTAAAAAGAGAAAAAGAAATACTTAAAAAAGTAAAAAATAGTTCAAATAAAAATTTTGTTGACGAAAATATATTATTATTCTCTGTAATTATGTATATAAGCAAAAATTTACAATATAAAAAAATTAAAAGCATGAATAACAAAAAATTCAAAAAACAAAGGGAGAAAAAATGAGTCTTGAGACAAAAAGGCTGATTTTGCGGCCCTGGGAAGAAAACGACGCCAGGGAGCTATATCAATATGCAAGCGATCCAAACGTTGGCCCTATAGCTGGATGGCCGCCACACACAAGCGTTGAAAACAGCCTGCAAATCATACGCAAGATTCTTTCTTCGCCGGAAAATTTTGCAATCGTTTTAAAAAAAACTGGCCTTCCAATCGGTTGCATATCGTTGAAATTTTGCTGTGATTTAGCTAAAAAAGACGATGAAGCGGAGCTTGGATATTGGGTTGGGAAAAGTTATTGGGGCAAGGGCGTTGCAACTGAAGCGGGAAAAGAGATGCTTCGTCATGCCTTTTTGGATCTTGGCCTAAATCGGGTTTGGTGTGGCTATTTGGATGGAAATAATCGGTCTAGGCGGGTTCAGGAAAAGCTCGGGTTTAAACACCAATGGACAAGCGATAATGTTCCTCTTCCGCAGATGGGCCAGACGAAAAGAGGACATGCAAATCTCCTAACAAAATCCGAGTGGCTGGCAAATCAGCAAAACTAGCTCACTTTAAATTTATTATTAACAGTAAAAATATTAAATTTATTAGAATATTTTTGAGCGTGTTTTTTAAAAAATGTCGATAACTTTTTAAGTCATCGACACTTTATTTTCGTCATGAAAACTAGTCTTTCAACGCGCTTTCATAGGATTCTATCATTTTTTTAACCATCTGTCCGCCAACTGATCCGGCTTCACGAGAGGTTAGATGGCCATTATATCCTTCTTTCAAATTAACGCCGACCTCGTTAGCTGCTTCCATTTTAAACTTATTCATAGCTTGACGAGCTTCCGGAACAACTAATTTGCTATTGCTCGAACTGTTCTTTGACACGTAAAACACTCCCCTTTCGAAATCGTGATATAAAATGCGTTTGTATTAATTATTTTAACCTGATTAAAAAAAAATATTTATGGAAAAAATTGCAATTTTAGTTATACATTTAATAAAAAATTGATTTTAAATTTTAATATAACGCATATTTTTCACTATAGGTGAGTATATTAAAAGATATTTTCCGAACAGACGGTGAGCTTGCCCCTGTTTAGGACCTCGAATTGTGAAGTTGGGACGTCTTTTTCGCAACCATCTTCGCCCATAGAATCACACTCATTGTCTATGAGATCACACCCCAAAGCTCTTGCCATAAACGAAAAATTCATGGTGTCTATGCCAAGATTCTTGAGTCCAACGTCTAATCGATATCTTCCTAGGGAACGCCAGTCATGCATGAATTTCAAATTGTTTTTTATGTGTGAATATTTATAAAAGTCTTGAATTTTATATAACTCGCTGTTGGTTATTACTTTTAAATTTTCTGGAGAGGTGTCTGTGAAACAAAACTGCGTCACAGAACCGATCATTTTCTTAGACTCATAGTCGCGCGCATATGTTTTTGCATGATCAAGGTATTTTGTGCAAAATATTCCATTTAATTCAAATGGATAATAATAGTCGCCATATTTAAAAGCATCGTTGATTTCTTTTATCGTTATCTCCCTGCCATTTTTGGAAACACAAGGCAAGTCTCCCCTATATAAAACCAGCCTTCCGTCGCTCGTCAGCTTATCAAATTCTTCCCTTCCCAAAACATTTGGCGTGTCTGTGGACCTGGGAGTGTATTTATATAAAAGTCTGTCAATGTCTCTGGCATCAACCAGCTCGCCGGGATCTCTTCCGTTTTTAATTTCATTTTCCAAAATTTTATTAACAAACGCTTCAGCTTTTTGAGACTTTTCTTCTAAATTTTTATCATAGGAAACAAAAACATTTGGTTTTGATTTAAAAGCCGATAAATCTAGTTTTTTGCAATCAAAGAAAGCATATTCATCTATTTTATTAATATTTTCAGGCATATTAAAATATTCTAAATTTTCGCAGCCAGCAAACGCTCCCTTTTCAATGCTTTGTAGTCCACTTTTCTCTTCAACATCAACCTTTTTTAGATTTGAACACCCAAAAAAGCTGTCTTTTCCGATTTTTTGTATATTTTTTGTTATTGTTATATTTTCTAGTTGAGTGCATCCAAAAAACATACCTTCACCAATTAAACTCAAATTTTCAGGCAATTTCACACTGCGCAAATTACAACAATCATCAAAAAAATAGTCAACCCAGCCTAAAATATTTGATTTTTCTAAATTATTTATGGCAACAAGTCTAGCAAGCCCCCGAAAGACATACCCATCAATGTCAATTCCCTCTTCAGGAAGGTTTACAACTTCAACTGTGCTTTCATCTAAAGCTCTGGACTTTATCGAAGTAACAGTGTACAAAACCCCGTCAATCTCTAATTTTTTAGCAATGTTTAAAACTTTAATTGAAGGGTCAACACTTATTACGCTGAGTTTATTTCCAACGCATTCATACGTGATCCCATCATGCACTTTTTCTTCTGCTCCAAATGCAACGCCAGCAAAAGTCAGGATAGACGTCAAAAAAACCAGCGTCGACAACGTTAATGAAATTATCTTCTTCATAAATTCACACTTCTTTCATAAATATAATAACTTTTGATTTATATACCACACAAACGATTTTTTGTTGAGTTATATTTGTCCCCATAAACCCTTTGCTTAAAATATCCGATTCCCATAACAAAAAGCTCAACAATTCACAATATGATTGACCACATTCTAAAAAACAATGCAAAAACTGAAAAAACACCCTCAATAAGCGGCAGCTAAACGCCTATAACATAAAGTTGGATTTATTTTTAGAAATTCTCTTGCGCTTAAAAAGAATTTGTGGTATAATATGAACATGTTGACGATCGGAGGCTTGAAATTGGAATTTCGCAAATTGTCTAAAGGCGCTGAGGTTTTGCTTGGAAGCATTTGCAAAGCAAGGGAAGCGGGCAAAGATCCCGCCAGGATTTTGTGGGAAGCTGGGGAAAGAAACAGAAAAAATTCCGGCTTTAGGGGTCTTATGTCTTCTTCAAATCTTCGCAATGTCTTTTGTGAATTGGAAAACGCGGGATATATCACAATGCAATGGACAGGCGATTCCTTAACCTCGATTTCGGTTAACGTCTCCATAGAAACCTACCGCGAAAAGCTCAAGGAGAGCAAACGAAGGCATAGTGTTATCGCTAAAATTTTCGGTTTTTTTAGGCGCTGATCAAA
>CADAPX010000083.1 GCA_902789925.1 Oscillospiraceae bacterium
AGAGCCACACCCTCGACAAAGGCAAAGATTTTGCAATCGCTGTTATGAAGCATTTAAAACAAGTGACGCAGGACTGGAAGAAGGAAACTGGGCTTGGATTTGCGCTATATGGAACGCCTGCGGAAAGCCTATGCTATCGCTTTGCAAAAATAGACAAAGAGCATTTTGGCGAGATTGAAGATGTGACTGATAAAGGATACTATACAAATTCATACCATGTTGACGTTCGTGAAGAGATTGATGCGTTCAGCAAACTTGCTTTTGAAAGCGAGTTTCAGGAAATCAGCACGGGCGGCTGCATATCATATGTTGAAATTCCAAATATGCAGCATAACCTCGAGGCTTTGGAGGAGATGGTTCGGTTTATATATGACAACATCCAATACGCCGAATTCAACACCAAATCCGACTATTGCCATGTTTGCGGGTTTGACGGCGAGATAAAGATTAATGACGACATCAAGTGGGAATGCCCAAACTGCGGCAACACTGACACATCCAAACTAACTGTTGTTCGAAGGACTTGTGGATATTTGGGCCTGCATTTTTGGAATGAAGGAAAAACAAGAGAAATGAAGCAGCGAGTTTTGCATCTATAATGGGGTTGAAATTTAAGATGAGATATGGTCAAATCAGGAAATATGACGTTGCAAATGGGCCAGGGATCAGAACTTCGATCTTTTTCACAGGGTGCCCGTTTAAATGCAAAGGTTGTTTTAACGAAAAATATCAGTCTTTCAGTAGCGGAAATTTATGGACCAAATCAGAAGAAAATAAATTATTTGAATATTTATCATCCAATCATATTAGCGGCTTGTCTGTTTTGGGAGGTGAGCCGCTTGCCCAGGGTGATGAATTGCTTGGGCTTTTAAAGCGCGTTAAAGAAAAAACCGGAAAGTCTGTTTGGCTTTGGTCTGGCTTTGAGTTTGAACAACTAGATTCAAATCAGCTTAAAATTCTGGAATATGTTGATGTTTTGGTTGATGGGCTTTTTGTTGTTGAAAAAAAGGATTTAAAGCTAAAGTTTCGCGGTTCATCCAATCAGCGCGTGATAGACTTGAAAAAAACTAGAGATTGTTCCAAAATAGTTATATGGGATGGAATAAAACCTGGCCAGTGAACGGCTTTTTAATGATATTGGCGAGTTGATTTCGTGATCTAGCGCGCCTGTTTTTGTTGTGTATATTTTTTCGTTTTAGGAGAGAAAAGTTATGGCAAGTGCCAAGAGGATGACCGAGGGGAGTCCTTTTCAGCTCATACTATTTTTCATGATTCCGTTTTTAATCGGAAACATTTTTCAGCAGCTTTATGGAATTGCTGATGCAGCAATTGTTGGGCAATTTTTGGGGGTTAATGCTTTTGCTGGGGTTAACGTTGCCTTGGTTGCTATGTTTACATTGATCAGCTTTTCGATTGGCCTTGGAGGCGGGTTCACCATCGTTTTAGCCCAAAGATTTGGCGCAAGAAGCAAAGTGGGAGTCAGGAAATGCGTGACAACGTCAATATATCTTGGGCTGTTTTCGTCAATGCTCATAACAATAGCTGGAATATTTTTATCTGAATCCATTTTGATTGCTATGAACACTCCAACTGAAATTTTTGATTTTGCGCATGAGTTTATGATTTTGTCATGCATTGGAGTTCCTTCTTTGATCGCATATAATTTGCTGGCAGGAATATTAAAAGGAATAGGAAATAGTAAAACAGTTTTATATTATTTAATACTTGTTGTTATATTAAATGTTGGGCTAGACTATTTTGGTGTTGCTATTCTAGGAATGGGGGTTGCGGGAGCTGCTTGGGCAACAACTTTGAGCCAGGTTATATCGTCGATTTTGTGTGGGATTTATATGTTTAAAAAATATGAATTTTTGCGCCCCAGGAAGAGAGATTGGAGAATAAGCCGGGCGTATATATTAAAACACATTAAAATTGCGCTTCCAATGGCCATAGAATTTTCTGTCACTTCGCTTGGGATCATGTTTTTGCAAAGTGCAGTGAATCAATGCGGAGCTCAAACGGTTGCGGGATGTTCTGCTGCGTTTAAGGTTGAAAACATATTGATTGTTTCTTTTATATCACTCGCCTCAGCGGTTGCGACATATACTGCTCAAAATTTGGGAGCAAAAAAATATGAACGAATAATCAGCGGGGTTAAGGTTAATTTAGCAATTGGAATGACCATGTGTTTTTTGTGTATGGCTTTAATTATTGTTTTCTGGGATCAATTGGTTGGCTTGTTCATTAGCAGTGATGAATATGCAGTTCGTGATGCTGCCAAGCAGTATATTCATATCGCAATTTTTAACTATCCGATTCTTTGTTTGCTGATGACGTTTAGGGCAATAATTCAGGCTTTGGGAAAAACCTTCCCCCCAATTGTGTCTGGGATTTCTGAAGTGTTTGTGCGTTCGATTGGGGCCCATATTCTAGCATCTTTGTTTGGATATGTTGGCGTTTGCTGTTCGGCGGTTTTATCTTGGTATATAGCGTGTTTAATAATAATGAGTTCATATATTTTTACAATATGTAGATTAAAAAAAAGACTCAAAGCAAGAAGTTAGCTTTATTTCTAGCGGCAAAATTCGCCGTTATTTATAAAAAGTGCAAAAAATATAATTAAAAAGTGTTGACTTTTGTAGATGTTTGTGCTAGAATGTCATAGCAGATGGTTTTAGCTTTTTGTTGCTACTGTAGCTCAGTTGGCAGAGCAGCTCACTCGTAATGAGCAGGTCGTCCGTTCGAATCGGATCAGTAGCTCCAGGTTAGTTTTTTAGAGGGAGTTTTGTTTAAATATTATAAATTAAACGTTTGCGTGTTGATCCAAAAAAACGAAAAACGAATTGAAGGGTTTGTGTGTTTTTTAGAGGGAGCGTGTGCTATATGACCGCAAAGCAGATCTCAATGACTAAAGGCAAGCCGTTTAAGTTAATATTTTTCTTTATGGTTCCGGTTTTGCTTGGAAACATTTTTCAGCAGTTTTACAGTATTGTGGATTCTATGATTGTTGGCCAGCTTCTCGGGGTTGAAGCTTTTGCTGGAGTCAGCGTTGCGTCAACCGCTATGTTTATCCCAAACAGCCTTTTAATGGGCTTTAGCGCAAAGGTTTGGAGCCGGGAGCAAGGCTGGGGTCAGGAGATGCGTCGTGACTTCAGTATATATGGGAATTGTTGTTGTGGCTGTACTAACTTTGATTATGGTCTTGATTTCCGGGTCTTTTTTGACTTTGATGAACACTCCCGATGACCTCTTTGAGATCGCCAGGGTTTATATGGTTGCTTCTTGTTTAGGGTTGCCTGCGATGATGGCATACAGCGTCTTTTCTGGAATTTCCAGGGGCTTGGGAGACAGCAAAATTCCGCTGTATTTTTTGATTTTGACTTCGATAATGAATGTTGGTTTTGATTATATTGCCATTGCTTTTTTGAACCTAGGCGTTGTTGGCGCGTCTGTTGCAACAACTCTGGGTAATTTAATATCTTCAATCTTGTGTGCGATATACATTTTTAAAAAATATGAATTTGTCAAGCCAAAAAGAAGGGACTGGAAAATCAGTTGGCCATATGTCGCTCGATATATTAAGCTTGCGTTGCCGATGGCTCTGGAGTCTTCTGTAACTTCAGTTGGCAGTGTTTTTTTGCAAAGTGCTGTTAATGGTTTTGGGGCTGATGCGGTTGCGGGATTTTCTGCTGCGAGCAAAATTGAAAATATATTAACCGTTTCGTTCATATCGTTGGCTGCGGCTATTTCAACCTATATTGCGCAAAATTTGGGAGCTAAGAAGTTTGATAGAATAGTCGCTGGAGTTCGAGTCAATATTGTTATTGGCATGGGAATTTGCTTGATTTTTGGCGTTTTAATGGTTGTTTTTTGGAATCAAGCGATCGGTTTGTTTGTTGGAGATGATGAAATGGGGGTTGTTGGAGCTGCCAGGCAATATATTAATATCGCCATTGCAAGCTATCCTGTTCTTTGTTTGCTTATAACCTTTCGCTCCATCATCCAAGCCCTTGGAAACACAATTTGCCCAATTTTTGCTGGGATTTCCGAAATATTTATGAGATCAGTTGGAGCGGGGGTTCTCTCGCTTCTGCTTGGATATGTTGGCGCATGCAGCACATCGATATTAGCTTGGTATTCCGGCTTTTTAATTGTTATGACTTCATATGTTTTCACAATAAACAAATTAGAAAAAGCGAAGCCTTGCTAGAAATTAGTGTAATATTTTTTATTTTACTATTGACATTTTGATTCAGATGTGCTACTATGATCTTGGGGAGGTTTAAATGTTCTCCCAAGATTAACGATTCGGAAAGGGGGTGTTGAACATGAAAGAAAATAAGGTCAATGATGATAAAGAGATTATGGATAAAGCGCTTGATGCTGTTGCCGGAGGCTCGCAAAGGGACTTAATAGTTCAGGCGATCATGAATGCTGATGGATTCAAGGAAGAATGGAAAAACCATCACGACCCTAATGGTGTTATAGATCGTTTTGGGTCTCAAGAGGAAATGTTTAGCAATAAATAGAAGTGAATTTTTGAGGATTTTTATCTATCCTTCACGGTCTACATATCAAAAAAACAAGACACTTTGCCTGGCTTTCCATATGCTTAAAGTGTCTTGTTTTACTGTGTCTTAAACAATATATTAATAATTTTTGATTATATCCTTTAAATTGTCAATTAAAATCTGTTGATCCCCTTTAAATAAATTTTGTTCCATTATCGAATTGTCTTCCTTGATATATAGATTCATCGATTCTGATAAAATAATTGAGTTGGATGTGAATCCAAGCGTAATTGTTTGTGCGCTGCCTGAATTTTCTGTGCAAAATGCGTCTTTTGCTGGCTTCCACTTAACATCAGCGTTGGGGGAAGACATGGAAAGATTCATAGAGTCAACGATTAAAAATTGATCTTTGTTTTGATCATAGCCGGCAATGGTTATAAAATGACCAGGTTGATGTATGATAACCGGAGACGGATTTGGGCTTTCGACAAAGTGGGTTTTGAGCAAATCTTTTGCAACTTCCATAAGCTTTTTTGCATTAGATTCGGTTGAAATTGTCATTTTGAGAAGTCCCAACTTAAATGTTTCAAGATAGTCAGAAATTTGTGAAAAATCTTGCATCTTTCCGTTGATGTGATTTTTAGCAGCTTTAGGGCCCATTTTTTCTTTATATTTTTCAGTCACTGGTTTATATTCTTTAATGAGTTTTTCATTTTTAATATTATTGTAATAATTCAGGACATTTGTCGCCGAATATAGCCAGCATAGGTTTCCTCGAACCTTACGCAAATTATAAATCTGAGAGCCAGAGTTGATTTTTTCCCACAAATTAAGTTTTTCTTGAGCTTGATCCGTTTCAAAAGATTCGGATTGTGAATCTTCAACTTGATTTATGGCGTCAATTTTAGTTTGCAAATCTTTAAATGTTGATTCAAGACTATTAAATTCATTAATATCTTCTTGATTTAATTCATCTTTTTCACATAATTTTTTAAATTGGCCGGGAAGCAAAAGCAGTTTATATCTATCATCCCTGCTCAGTTTATTTTTATCTGGTTCTGAAAAACTTCTAAATTTAGCTCCCAAATTGTCGCTTTGTTCATATAAATTTCCTGCTTTTTCTTTTAAAACTTCAAGATGTCGATTAATTTTTTCGTTTTTGTTTATAGCACACATCTTTAATTGTTCGCGTTCAATTTGTGTGTTTTCCTGGAATTCGCTTTCAACAGATTCTTTTTCTTTAAGCAGTCGTTCCATTTTTTCGTTTTTGTTTATAGTACACAGCTTTAATTGTTCGCGTTCAGTTTGTGTGTTTTCCTGGAATTCGCTTTCAACAGATTCTCTTTCTTTAAGCAATCCTTCAATTTTTCTTTTTAAAACTTCAAATGGTTTTTTCAATCGATCATCGCATTGGCAGCTAGAATTCAATTTTTTGGTTATTCGTTTTAATTTTCTGTCAGTTATTTGCAATAAATTTTTAGTTTTTAGACTTTTAAATTTTTTTCTTGGGCCTGTGTAACGAAGGTTTTTTTCAATTTTGTTTAACTTTTTTGAATAAAGTTTTATTTGGCCATCTATTTCTTTTATTTTTCTATCTCTGTCGTTTTTATAAAACTCTATCATGTCTTTGAGTTGAGAAATAGTCTCATCAAGTTCTTTAATATCATCTTCTAATTCATTTTGCGAATTTTTTGCACAAGCAGCAGGCTTCGAACTTCCTAGCCCGCCATTTGCTGCGCTAACAAAGAAAGGTGTTGTTGATAAACCAGAAACTATAAGTAAAGTGGATAACATTTTTTTTATTATTTTTATTTTCATTTTAAATTCTCCAATTTTATTTTTTATAAATTATCGCAAAAAATATATTAATAACTTTCAATCATATTCTTTAAAGCGTCGATTGAAGTTTGAATTTCTTCTGCATTTTCATTCGTCCAATTTCTTTGAACTATTGAATCGTTGTCACTTAAAGTGATCCCCATTGAGCGCGATCCAGATGCGTCTGATGTAAAATCCAGCTCGATTGTGTGTTCACCAAAATAGCCTTGTTTGACTAGCGCTTGTAAAAATTCTTCTGATTTTTTCCATTCAACCCTGGCTTCAATGGATTGATTAGCCGAAGAATCAACAATTAAAAATTGGTCTGTGGTTTGGTCATAGTCAGCAATGGTGATGAAATGGCCCCGGATGCCTCCTGCATGACTTATAACTGGTGATGCATTTGAAATTTTGTTGAAGTGGGCTTTGAGCAACTCTTTTGCAATGTTTTTAATTTTTTGCTCAGCGTTTTTGGGTGAGCTTGAAATAATTATTTGAAAACTTCCTAACCCACATTTTTGGAGATATTCAGTAATTGAGTTAAATTCCCTCATTTCTCCATTTATGTTGTTTGCGTAAGCTTGATCGCCCATTATTGTTTTATATTCTTTGGTTATTGCGTTTTGCCCTTTAACAATTCCTTTATTTTTTATACTATTATAATAATTTCGAACATTTGTTGCTGAGTGTAGCCAGCATAAATTGTCTGCAACGTGATCGGGTTTATATTCTTGAGCACCAGAGTTGATTTTTTGCCACAGATTCGTGTTCTTTTTGTTTTGGTCCGATGAGCCATAGTTAGTTTGAAAATTTTTAAATTCATTAGCACTTTTTTTATTTTGACATATTGCATCAACTCTGGTTTTTAAATCATTAAATTCCGCTTGCAATTTATTAAATGCATCTTTGCTTAACGAAGGATTTTGATATAGTTTTCGACATTTTCCCGGGAAATAAAAAAGAGCAATTCGTCTAGGCTGATCTAGTTTACTTTTATCTGAGGGCGAGAGATCTCTAAATTTAATTCCCAAGATTTCACTATCTATGATTAAATCATCGATATTTTGCTTTAAATTCTTTTCTTTTTTGTCAAGTTCACCTAGCTTTTTTTGCAATTCTGCTTTTTTGTCAAGTTGTTGCTGCTTGGTTTCGCATGCAAGCTTTATACTGCTTTGATAATTTTCCTTAACATGTTCTATTTTTTGAAGTAAATCTTGATTTTGGTTTTCTAAGTCCTGAAGGTCACATTCTAATATTTCACCAGTGTCTAAAATTTTTTTAATTTCGTTCAATGCTTGCAAATCATTGTTTATCAATTTTATGTTGCTGTCTTTTTCTCTTTCAAAGTCAAGTATAGTTTCATTGCATTCTTCAATAATTTCATCACATTCTGCAATTTTACTCTCCAAATCACTCTGATCGCCCTCTCCAGCGCTCACAAAAAAAGTAGCGGTTGCTAAACTAGAAATTGTGAGTAAAACTGATAACATTTTTTTAATTATTTTCATTTTCATTTTAATTCCTCCAAAAATATTTTTCTATGTTCAATATCTCTATGTTTAATATTATAACACTTTATAATTTGTGAGGTGTTAACAATTGCTTAATATTTTGTTAATAAATGTGAATGATTTATTAATTTTTTGTAAATTGATAATATAGTTGTTGATATATAAAAAAACTTGCCATCTTTATGACAGCAAGTCTTTTCAAAAATTGTTAAATAAACTATTTTAATTTCAAATTATGTTTAAATATTGTTAATATTTACATTATAAGTTGGCACGTTAAACATATCGTTTGAGCTGCTGCTATCGTCGTCAAAGCTGTAGTTAAAATGTTTGAAAGCCCTGTCGTCAGTTGACAACGAATCGCTACCAGTACTTTTGCATGCGTCTTTTTGATGGTGAACATATCCTTTTTTTGAAGTTTTAGCAAATCCAGATAGTTGATTTTTAAGCTCTTTAACTTCTTGGTTGTTTGATTTTTCTTCGTCGCTTTTTGATGATGCGAAATCAGCTTCTTGAAATTTTTGTTTTTT
>CADAPX010000084.1 GCA_902789925.1 Oscillospiraceae bacterium
GAAAAACGATTATTTTAGAAAACGACATATATATCACAAAGGACGGAACAAAAGACGGCGAACCGGTTGAATTCAAATCTATATTTAAATGCCCAAATTACGCAGAACCTAATGATGACAATGGATTTAAAGGAACTTTTGATGGAAACGGAAAAACGCTTCACTTCAACTCAACAAACAGCAACATATTCGGAAGCATAGGCAAGGGAGGCGTTGTTAAAAATTTAAACATAACCGGACGATTTGAGGGCGATCTAGAATACGGATTATTGGCAGCATTCAACAGCGGAACAATCGACAACATAAAGATGGACATAATCGCTAGATGCACCATGATAAGCGTTATTGGAGTTTGCGCATTCAATAAAGAAAGCGGAGTCATTAAAAACTGCAGCGTTAAAGGAGATCTTTCGACAAATGACATGGCCTGCACAGGAATATGTAACATCAATAGAGGAACTATAGAATCCTGCTCGTTCTCGGGAAAACTAACTAATTGCTGCGAAGAGCCAGAAGGAGCCGGATTTATGCTGGAAGAAACAGGAGGAATTGCATCCTTTAATGTAGGTCTTGTTAGAAACTGCAATGTTGAAGCCAACCTTTTAAGTGTGTATGAAGGAAAGTTCATTGGATGCGCAGGCGGAATCGTTTCAACAAACAACGGATTGATCGAAAACTCATCTTTTAAAGGATCTATTGCAGCAAAATCCCCAGGAAGTCTGACAGGTTCAAATTATGGAATAGTTAGACTTTGCAAGTCAGACGCCAAGATCAAGGGCCCTCTTGCCGCTGAATTCACTGCATTAAATATGTGGGGTTATGAATCCTTTTGCGAATATGAACCCATTAAAAATCAACCCCAAGGAGTCATAGATAGCTGCGAATTTAAGGGAACTGTCACTGGTTGCGTTGAATCTGGTAAAATAGCCGCATACGACAACCTGCTAAGCTGCGAAAGCTCTCTTAGTCCAATTCGCTCTCCAAAAATAACAAACTGCAAGATAAATGGCAAGGACGTTTTCAGAGAAACTGATAATTATTATACAAGTGATTTAAATAAACGAGACATGGCCGATTCAAGATATGCGGAATAATATGTAATAAAAATTTAAATCAGCGCATAGCAAACCTGGACTTTTGCGCTGTTGTTTATTTACAAAAAATTTACACTAATTTAAAAAAAATTTAACAATCTCAATGCAATTATAGTTTATAATAAAATTATAAACAAACGCAAAGGAGATATTTTTAAATGAAAAAAAGTCTAAAATTAATTTCAGCACTACTCGCAGCGATGATGTCGATGACCATACTAACATCTACTGCTAGCGCAAATCCCCCAAAAAACGACCACAGCATCCAAAGCTTGCAATCAAACTCCTTAATTAGAATATCAAATTCCAGTGATCTGGGTTACATAAGAGAACGTTTAAGCAAAGGAGAAAATTTTAAAGACAAAACAATTATTTTAGAAAATGACATATATATCACAAAAGATGGAACAAAAGACGGCGAACCGGTTGAATTTGAATCCGTTCTCAGTCAAAACGTCGAATTTAAAGGAATTTTTGATGGAAACGGAAAAACTATCCACTTCAACTCAACCAACAGCTGCATATTCGGAGTCATCGGCGAGGGAAGCATCGTTAAAAATTTAAACATAACCGGACGATTTGAAGGCAACCTGGATGGCGGAATTGTGGCAATGTTCAACCGCGGAACAATTGACGCCGTGAACATGAACATAATTGCTAAGTGCGACGATGCAAGCGTTTTAGGAGTGTGTAACCAAAATGACAAAAGCGGAGTCATCAAAAACTGCAGCATCAAGGGAGAATTTTCAACAAACGACATGGACTGCTCGGGAATATGCGGCATAAATGACGGGACCATAGAATCCTGCAAAGTGTCAGGAAAATTCACTAATTGTGTGAAACTTCTTAACAAAGAGTATAGCTCATTTTTGCTTCCCGAAACAAGCGCAGTAGCGTCACTTAACACGGGTTGTATTAAAAACTGCCAGGTTGAAGCAAAACTTATAAACATATATAAAGGAAAATTTAGAGGATGCGCCGGCGGAATAGTTTCAACCAACAAGGGATTGATCGAAAACTCAACTTTTAAAGGGACTGTCTCAGCGGAAATTTCAGGAAAAATAGCGGGCTCAAACCATGGAATAGTTAAACTTTGCAATTAAGACACAAACTGCTAGAAAAATCGCCGAAAAAAACATTCCAATTGCTTCAAACTCCCTTGTATTTCTTTCTAGTTGCGATCCCGCCTCTGATGTGGCGCTCCTTTTTATTGACCTCCAAAACCTTCTGAACCTGCCTATATAAAAAAGGATTTAATTTCTTAAGCCTGACGCTGACGTCTTTATGCACAGTGCTTTTAGAAACTCCAAATTTTTTAGCTGTTGCCCTGATCGTCGCAGAATTTTTAGCAATATGCTCCCCCAATTCCAAACACCTGTCATCAATCCTATTCTCCAAGGAAAACACCCCGCATACACATTAACGTTAATTAATATGTATGCAAAAAAATCCAAAGTGATACAAACATTTTTAAATATTTAGATAAAAACACCAAAGCCGATGAGGAAAGCCATAAAAAACTTTAAAACGCTCTCCCAATCGGCCTATTTTTTATCTCCAAGCCCCTGTTTAGATCATCCGCCAACCATTTTACCGCCCATTTTCCGTCCCGCGCCCGCAGGAATAGTGTAGTGACTGTCAACTTCTCTTTTGATAATTTTTCCGTTTATTTTACAGTTTGTTATTTTAGGGGCAAATAACACTTCTTTACCATCAAGCAAGGCGCCAACTGATTTATTCTCAAAAACAGCGACCCTTTCCTCGTCGACAGAATCAACAAAGCCAAAAAATTCGCAACCATCCACAACTCCCTGCGGGCCCTTCCCTTCAGAGGTGGCGCGATATATTCCAAAATCATAAAGACTTTCATCGCCCCACATATTGCTTCCAGCAAACTCAGCAACTTCGCGCCCTTTTATTTTGGCTTCGACTTTGCAAGACTTCAAAACAGCGTAGTTATCGCCAACGACCCCGCCTGCCCTAAAAGCAGCTATTGTCCCTTTAAAAGTCGAATTTTCAACTAAACCGTTATTGACTGAAATCAATCCTCCAGCTGTCCCATAAAATTCACCTTCAGCTTCATTAATAATATTCGCCACAACCGAACAATTTCGAACTATCCCCTCGCTAAAAGCAGCTATTCCACCCGTTTCAGCATGCGGAAAACCTATGCTTCCCTCGCCACGTTTAGCAATATTTAACAACTCAGCCGAAACCTGACAAAATTCAATCAAACCACAATTCGCGCCACAAATCCCCCCCATTTGACACATCCCTGCACCATTCATACAATCAATCAAAAGCTTCCCTTTAACTTCACAATTTCGTATAACCCCTGATTTGTCATTTTGAAAGCAAAAAGCGCAAACGCCCTGCGAAACATCATTGCTCACAACGGCGTCTATCCGGCAGTTTTCAATCAAACCGCCATTATTAAAAGCTAATATTCCCACAAACAGATCGCCAGCAAAACTCCCACAAACATTTAAATTTTTAACCACCCCACCTTCGCTAACAGCGCCCAAAACCTCGCCACTTTTAACGTTGAAGTGGAGCGTTTTTCCATTTCCGTCAAAAACTCCCTTAAATCCAGCATTCTTACTAAATATGGATTTAAATTCGACAGATTCGCCATCTTTTGTTTGATCTTTTGTGATATATATGTCATTTTCTAAAATAATAGTTTTTCCTTGAAAATTTTCTCCTGTCTCTGAAAGTTCCCGCAAACTATTCAATTCGCTAAGATTTGATATTTTTATCACAGAATTCAACTGCAAGTCTTGAATGTTTTGCCCACTTTTTGGAGGATTTGCCCAGACATCAAAAGATGCTGTAAAAAAGATCATCGCAGCCGAAAATAACGAAAATAATTTTAAACCTTTTCTCATCTTCACCAAAACTCCTCTCACATCCACACAAACCTAAAATCCACTTTAAAAAGGAAAACCTGAAACTAAACATTAAGGAAGCCGCCAATCACGCACTTTTCAAAAATATTGGCAACGGTGCTACTGCGTCTGAAGGTTGCGCAAAAATGATATTTGCTCTAAATATTTCTCTTTTTTTCCGATCGAATTTAAAATCCGCAGAACTGGCAAACCTATCAGCTTTTCTTTTACATGCTTTACCATTTACTTTGCAACCCTTAATTATAGGGTCGAAAGACACTGGCCCAAAATCCAGCCAAGCAGCAAG
>CADAPX010000085.1 GCA_902789925.1 Oscillospiraceae bacterium
GGCGCGCAAAAAAACGCCACCCCTACTTTTTATTCCAAAATTTTTGGGAAATTTTTAAAGAGGAGGTTAAATTAAACCCTCAATCGCGCCAGCCTACCCCTTATCACGGACGCTTTCAAAGGAACTGTGCTTGAGGGAGGTTTAATAATCAAGCCCGTTGTGAGCGGGCGGCTCGAGGACACTTAACTACCACTTCTCACGGACGCTTTCAAAGGAACCGTGCTTGAGAAAGGTTTAATATTACAGTTAGTTATAAGCGGGCGGCTCAAGGACATTAGCCTAACACTTATCACGGACGCTTTCAAAGGAACCGTGCTTGAGAAAGGTTTAATATTACAGTTAGTTATAAGCGGGCGGCTTGAGGACGCTTAACTACCACTTGTCACGGATGCTTTCAAAGGGACTTGTCCTCAAGTAAGATTTAATATTACAGTTAGTTGTGAGCGGGCGGCTTGAGGACGCCAAGTTACCACTTGTCACGGACACTTTCAAAGGAACTTGCGCTTGAGGGAGGTTTAATACTAAAGCCCGTTATGAGCCGGCAGCTCAAGGACGCCAACCTACCACTTATCACGGACGCTTTCAAAGGAACCGTGCTTGAGAAAGGTTTAATATTACAATCAGTTGTGAGCCGGCAGCTCACGGGCGCCCAACCTACCACTTATCACAGACGCTTTCAAAGGAACTTGCGCTTGAGAAAGGTTTAATATTACAGTTAGTTGTGAGCGGGCGGCTTGAGGACGCTTAACTACCACTTCTCACGGACGCTTTCAAAGGAACTGTGATTGAGTCGGGTGACATTACAGTTAGTTGTGAAATGACCTCCCCCAAAGACGCTTAACTACCACTTATCACGGACACTTTCAAAGTAACTTGTCCTCAAGTAAGATTTAATATTACAGTCAGTTGTGAGCGGGCGGCGCCTCCCCGGCTTTTGCATGTTTTTTTAAATGCGATTGAGGACGGCTTAATCAAAGGCAGGTTGTTAGATTCAAAGATACGCTCTTTTCAGCAACGGGACTAAAGGGGACAAATATAATCCTGCAAAAAAACAAAAACCCCTTAATATGGCGCTTTAAAGCATATATTTTTATTAAATCAATTAAAAAATAAAAAATTTAAAATTTATTTGCGAAATTACTAGACTTTGTGAATTAAAAATGATATAATATCCCAGTGAGTTTTTAAGCACTAGTGTTATTTTACTTAAATATCAGTCAACTTTTTTGCGTAAACTATATATATTGATGTCTTGATTTTGAATTATTATTGACAACTATTTTAATTTAAAATATGTGTATAATTTGTTAGTGGAGGAAATTTGTTTTGGAAAAATTTGTGATTAATGGCGGAGTAAAATTAAATGGTGAAATAAATATAAATGGCGCTAAAAATGCTGCGGTTGCGATCATTCCCGCAACGCTTTTGGCAACTGGTCCTTGCGTCATCAACAATTTGCCAGATATTAGCGATGTTGCTATTTGTTTTGAAATTTTAAAACAAATGGGCGCTAAAATAAAGCTTATAAATAAACATTCCTTTGAAATAGACACAACAGCAATAACCAACCCAACAGTTCCATATGACCTTGCAAAACGCATGCGAGCTTCATACTACTTTTTGGGCGCCTTGCTTGCTCGATTCAAAGAAGCTAATGTGGCCATGCCTGGGGGCTGTAACTTCGGAGTTCGGCCAATTAACCTTCATCTCAAAGGCTTTGACCTGTTAGGCGCAACCCACGAAATCGACGGCGGAATGATTAAAGTCACTTCAAACAATCTAACCGGAACAAACATATATTTTGACGTGGTTTCGGTTGGCGCAACAATAAACATCCTTCTCGCAGCAACAAGCGCCGAGGGCTTAACTGTTATTGAAAATGCTGCCCGCGAACCGCATATTGTTGATTTGGCAAATTTTTTAAATTCAATCGGCGCAAACATAATGGGCGCAGGAACGAGCGTTATAAAAATCAAAGGGACCAAAAATTTTTCACACTCCAACTATTCAATAATTCCAGATCAAATCGAAGCCGGAACATATATGGCTATGGCCGCTGCAACTTGTGGCGATGTCCTGATAAAAAACATCACTCCCAAACATTTAGAATCCATAATAAACAAAATGAGAAGCATGGGCGTTGAAATTCAAGAATATGACGACAGCTTGCGGGTTCGGCGAGACGGCCCCTTAAATAAAGTTAACGTCACAACCCAGCCCCATCCTGGCTTTCCAACCGATATGCAGCCGCAGATCACAGCTTTGCTGACTCTCGCAAAAGGGACCAGCATCGTCACCGAAGGCATTTGGGACAGCAGATTTAAATATGTCGACGAACTGTGTCGTATGGGGGCGAACATATCTGTTGACGGGAAGGTTGCCGTTGTTGAAGGAATGGGGCATCTTAATGGAGCTCCGGTTGCTGCAACCGACCTGCGCGCTGGAGCTGCCATGATAATTGCCGCTTTGGCCGCAAGAGGGACAACCGAAATCGAAAATATACAATTCATAGAACGCGGATATGGAGATATAGTTAACAAATTAAAGTCTTTGGGCGCTCAAATTAAAAGAGTTGGCCTCAGCGACAGCATAGATTTTCCTAAAGCGCTTTAGCTAAAAAAGTTGATTTCGCATATGTTTTTTCGAAATAGTTATATAAATTTGAATGAATTTGGTGTGTTATAATGATACTCTACCCTATTTGCAGCTCAAGCAGAGGAAACTGTCTATATATCTCCGGCAAAAGAGGCGGCATACTAGTTGACGCGGGTTTTGGCGTCAGAAACCTATTTACATACCTAAAAAACGCCCAAATCTCGCCAATTGGAATAAAATCCATCTTCATAACCCATGAGCACATTGACCACACATTGGGCTTATATAGCATAACCAAAAACCTTTGCGTTTCAATCTTCTCGTCCAAAGAAACGCTTAAATGTCTGGTCTCAAAGGGTAGAATCCATCCCAGTTCGAAATTATATGAAATAGACTCAAAAAAAGTTTGCGTTTGCGGGCTGGAAATAGGCGCGTTCAAAACCCCCCACGACTGCGCAAGAAGCTTAGGATTTTGCATCTTCGACGGGCAAAAAAAGCTTTCAATATGCACAGATGCTGGCCACATAACTGACGAAATGAAGCAGAATTTGAAGGGCTCAACCCTGGTTTTTTTGGAATCAAACTATGACCGCCAAATGCTTTTAAACAGCCACTACCCCTACTATATAAAAAAGCGAATAGAATCAAAACTGGGGCACCTTTCAAACGACGACGCAACCGAATTTATCAAATACCTCATTGATCACAACGTCAAAAAATTCATCCTCGGGCATCTCAGCCAAAACAACAACACTCCCGAAGTCGCCTTCCAAACAGCAACTTCTCGCCTCTTAAAAAGCAAATTAAAAATCAATCAAGACTATTCTTTAAACATCGCCCCGGTCAGAAATCCCGACAAAATATATGAGGTCTAAAAACTATGGTTAAAATAGAAATACTTTGCGTTGGAAAATTGAAGGAAAAATACCTAAACCAAGCATGTGATGAATACATAAAACGCCTCAAGCCTTTTTGCAAGCTCAAAATAACGCAAATTCAAGAATACAGCTGCAACAGCTCAAACCAATCCCAAATCAAAAAAATCATTGAAGAAGAAGGCAACCGCATACTTAAAAAACTCAACAACACGTCGTTCAAAATAGCCCTCTGCATCGAGGGGCAGTTGATGTCATCGGAAGAACTGGCAAAAAAATCACAAAAACTCCTGGCAAGCGGCACCAGCAACATAACGCTGATCATTGGAGGTTCCCATGGACTTTCGCAAAAGGTTAAACAAACCTCGAATTTCAAACTGTCCATGTCCCCCCTAACATTTCCGCATCAACTAGCAAGAGTCATCCTCCTGGAACAGATCTATAGAGCATTTACAATTCAAAGCAAAAAAACATACCACAAATGAAGACTATGGCGGAGGAGGAGGGATTCGAACCCTCGCGCCGGTTTCCCGACCTACACCCTTAGCAGGGGCGCCTCTTCACCAACTTGAGTACTCCTCCATAGCGAAAAACAACATCTTCAAAAATGGCGGAAAGAGTGGGATTCGAACCCACGGTCCCTTGCGGGATCACCGGTTTTCAAGACCGGCTCCTTAAACCACTCGGACATCTTTCCCCAAAACCACAATAGGATTATATCAAATAACAATCAATTTGTCAACAAAAAATTAAAAAATTTCCGGAAAAAC
>CADAPX010000086.1 GCA_902789925.1 Oscillospiraceae bacterium
ATAAAACCATGCCTAATTTTTAAACGCCATATATCCCCCAAATTCGACCCATTTTGAGCATCCCTCTCTTTTCACTCATCCTCTCGCTTTAATGGGACTGCACGCTTTGTTGGATTTAAGTCGAAAAACTTGACATTTAATTTTTTTTATGATATAATCGCGCGCTTTTTTAATTATACTATCATGGATGGAGTGAGTGAAATGTAAAGGTCTTGATTAAAAATCTTGATTATACTTGATTACGGCATGGCGCGAGGCCTTTATTTTCGGGAAATTTTGAATTTTAACAATACCGACTTTTCACTTTGACAATACCGACTTTTCATTTTGGCAATACCGACTTTTCATTTTGGCAATACCAACTTTTCATTTTGGCAATACCATATCTTCATAGTAATCACACGCGTGTGTGTGGAAAATTACATAAAACCATTTGATTTTATGGTTATTTTAATCGAAAAATGTTGAAAACTTTTTTAAGCCCCATGTTTATCGATATAAAACGCACATGAAAGTTTTCAACTTAATGTCTAAAAAGTTGAAAACTTTCATGTGCATATTGTGTTTTTGTGAAAATAACCTCAAAAGCAATACCAACTTTTCATTTTAGCAATACCATACCTTCAGGTTTCAACACACGTGTGTGTGGAAAATAACATGATTTCATGGTTGCTTTAATCGAAAAATGTTGAAAACTTTTTGAACCCAGTGTTTATCGATATAAAATGCATATAAAAGTTTTCAACGTAATGTATAAAAAGTTGAAAACTTTTGATAAACACTGTTTTGGAACAAAAATATGCAATAAAGCAATACAATTACATAACTCAAAAAAGTATTGACAAAATATGAAAAAAATGTTAGCATTACCTTCGAAAAAA
Organism: Oscillospiraceae bacterium; assembly: GCA_902789925.1. Lineage (GTDB taxonomy): Bacteria > Bacillota > Clostridia > Oscillospirales > Ruminococcaceae > RUG12519. The sequence goes on from CADAPX010000086.1 coordinate 882, forward strand.
AATTTTTATATTATCATACCAAAAACAATTTTTTTGGTGAAAAGGATTTGGTTTAAATGCGAAAAAAATTGCCAGATTTAAAAATATATCCTGAAAATCATGAAGCAAAAAAAATAACCGTTCAAAAATCAGGGCCACTGCAACTTTTAGCTGAAACAAATTTAACCTTAACCGAATTTAAAATCATCGACGTGTATTTAGGAAAAATCAACAGTCACGACCCAAAAAGTCGAGAAGTCGTTTTCACTAAATGCGAAATTGAAAAATTATTAGGTCTTAAACAAATTCGAAGAGAAGACTTAAAAAAAAGACTAAAAAACTTATTTCAAACCATAACGCTTCAAGATCCCGACAGGCCTAACGGATTTTGCTTGATTGCTTTATTTTCCAAATCCGAGGCGTGGCAAAATGAAAACGGTTTGTGGGAAATCACATTGAAATGCACTGATGAAGCGCGAAAATATATTTTTAACATTGAAAATATAGGATATATTCGATATCGTTTGCACAACATATTAAATTTAACATCTCGCTATAGCTACATTTTATTTTTATATCTTGAAAACAATAGATTTCGCGGAAAGTGGAAAATTGGAGTTGACGCGCTGAAAAAAATACTTAATTGCTTTGAAAAAACATATGACAAATATTATCTTTTCAATTCGAAAATTCTCAAAACATCGCAACAGGAAATCAACAATAAAACCAGCACTAAATTCGAATATACTGGGATCAAAATTGGCAGGTCGGTTAAAATTATCGAGTTTAATATTATTTCCAATCCTGTAAAATTTGAGACAGAATCTTTTAGCAACATGTATTCCAATTCAATGCCAGTTGAAAACAATTTCAATAATAACAGCTCAAACAGCTGCCTTTCCCCTAGCCATCCCGAAGAAAGTTTAGACAAAACTTTGATCCCTAGCGCAAACGAAAATATGCCTAAAAAAATTAAAAGCTTAACTGAAATCGAGCAAAAATGTGCGAAAATATTCCAAAAAAATTCGCTTTTAGCTGAAATCAAAGAAAAATTTTTATATGATAAACTTGTGTCAACTAAACCAAAATACGAATTACATATTAATTTTGCGTTTCAAATTTTGTATGAGGTGTTGGCGTCAGACGAAGAAACAATAAAAATTAAAGGAGTTGAGCAAAATATAGAATTTGTTCAAGCAAAACTATTAAATCTAAAACCAGAAGAAATTTTATATGTCGTTGAAAAATATTCGCAATTGGATGACGTTAAAAACCCCAAGTCATACATGCTTAGTATGCTATACTGTGCAACTGGAGTTCCGATAAAAAAAACAACTTCCCGTCAAAAAAAGCAAACGTCATATAACCTAAACGATCTTCTTGCTAAAAGCGGTCTATATGTCCCAGATTAGCCACACAATATACACAAACCTTCTCATTTACGGATAAAATGCCCAAAATCGCGCCTTTACATCACGGGTATAAGTTTAAAGGCTTAAAGACTAAAAACGCGCTCAGGAGCAAAATATAGGGTATATACGCCATAATACAAACAAAAAATTTCCAAAAACAACGTTGCAAAAAGCATCACAAAAAAATAGCAAAGAGACGAAAGCTAGCCGCCTCTTTGTTCGAATTTTTAATATATTCTTGGATTATTCATCGTTTGATGCTTAATATTTAAATTGACTTGATGCTGAACTTCAGCATATCTGCTGCCTAATGCCGCTCTTCTGGCTGCGCCATTTCCAAAACTCCCATTTATGGTTTTTCGAACCAAGTCTAGTAAATTATTACTGGGAGCAGATGGACTTGAAGACACACAGCCCAGAATCTGATTGACTTTAGCCTGAACAGTCCCGTAATCATATCCAGCTTGAACTAGAGCCTGCCTTCTGCTTTCGCCATTACCCCACCTGCCATTAATAACTTCTCTTGCAATTTCATCAATCGATTTTTTAACTGGATTTTGATTAACAGCTGGTTTAGGCGAAGCTAAAACAACCTGTCCGGTCAAGCCTTTAACTATTGCCGTCGCCATAGATTCAGCGTTATATCTTCCTGCGTCTTCAGCGCTGTCGCAAAAACAGCATTCAACCAGTATCGCAGGAGCTGTCGTTTTTCTCAAAACATAGTAGCTAGGGTTAACTTTAACTCCTCTGTTTTTAAATCCCAGTTCAGATATTGCATTAACTATTTGACAAGCCGCTTTATACGCAGACCCCAAATTATCGTATGTGTATGCTTCTGTTCCATGAGCTAAGCCGTTAAAAGAATTAAAATGAATCGATATATCTAGGTCAACTTTGTGGGCATTGCATTTTGAAACTATGTTTGACAAATTTTCTCTTTGCGTTGTTGCTTGTTCATCTGTGCAGTCATATACTGTGTGGCCCAAAGCGATGAGCTTACTGATGACCAAATCTTTAACTTTTCTGTCTTCTTCGACCTCGCTAAAGCATCCACAAGCTCCCACAACTATTCTGTTATGTCCTCCGTGTATATTAAAAATCATATTTTCTTCTCCCTTTCTTTGATTTTTTCATCGCTTTCAGATTTTAGTTGTTTAAACATATTAAAAATTTTTTTTGGTAGAGGAAGTCCCATATCACCCCAGTTTTCCAAGATGGACAAGCTCTCATTCGCAATAAAAAAATAAATAATTAATGTCCTAATTGCTCCAATATTCCCGTTTATTTGGTCTAGCCCTTGAGCCATAGCAACAACAATTAAATATCCAACCTTCTTGACAATTCCTTTAGCTCCAATTGAGCTATCCAATTTTTTGCCATATATTGCCTTGCAAATGCCTGTTGCATAGTCTAAAAAAATGACAGTCAACAAAAGCCGCAGCGCACCATCCCAATCACCAAAAACGCATGCAAGCGATGCCACAACTGGTGTGATAATAAGATTTAATGCATTTTTGATTATTACCATCCTCTCCTTTTAAATCAAAAATTTAATAAATTAATGCATGATTTTTAGTTTTTTGTCAATTAAACTCAAAATTAACATATCATGTATATAATTAATCGTCGCAAACATTCCCACCTCCTCAAATTCCAATTGAAAAGAACATAAAACCTTAATATATTGGCGATTTTTTGACGTTAGGGGCTGTTCTGTTTCTGTTAATATGTTATCATCACATCCACTGACATTTCACTGGCAACTTAAAAAAAAATTAGTAAAAAATTTAATGTGTGACAAAAAAATACCACGTAATATTTAATATTTTTTATGTGAAAAAAATCCCATGGTTGTGGGGTTTTTCGTATTATAAACACTTAAAGCATACACAATACACATATAACACACAACATACACAATATGCGCAATATTCACATATTTTTTAGCGATGGTAATTCATAAATAT
>CADAPX010000087.1 GCA_902789925.1 Oscillospiraceae bacterium
TAAAAAGAATTGCGGTTGAGAAAGGTTTAAATATTACAGTTAGTTGTGAGACGGCGGCTCTGACCTAGCTTTTTCATTGTTTTTTTAAGCGCAATCAAGGACTTTTGAATTTATCCGGGATTTTCAAATAAAAAGTTTGGATTTTTTAAAAGAAAGGCTTAAGGGAACAAATATAATCCAATTAAATCAAACAATTAGAGGCTTTTTTTACATACCCACGCAAATTTTTTCCTTATCGTTTTGTAAATTGTCTTGCAATTTTTGAGTTGATGATGTATAATGACTTAGGCGCAATGTGTTTCTGAATTTACGGGAGGTTTGTTTTTTGCAGAAAATATTTGGTTTGATTAAAAAAGCTATTGATGAGTTTGATTTAATTGAAGCTGGAGATAAAATTGCAATTGGAGTTTCAGGCGGCAAGGACAGTTTGCTTTTGCTTGAAGGCTTGTGTAGAGTCAAAAAATACTTGCGCTTGGATTTTAACATCATTGCAATAACGCTGGATTTGCAGTTTGGCGGCGCGCCTTCTAACTATGACTATGTAAAAAATATTTGTGATAATTATAATATTCCATATATAGTCAAATTAACTGATATAGGAGATGTTATTTTCAACATCAGAAAAGAAACTCACCCCTGCAGTTTGTGCGCAAGGATGCGGCGCGGGGCTCTTCATGACATAGCCAAAGAAAACGGCTGCAACAAGATTGCTTTTGGCCATCATTTGGATGACGCTGTTGAGACATTTCTCATGAACTTGTTTAATGAGGGAAGGATTGGTTGTTTTGCCCCAAAAACCTATCTTTCCAGGAAGGACATAACCCTGATCAGGCCGCTTGTTTTTGTGAGTGAAAGCGAAATTTGTCGCGCCGCTAAAAAGCTTGGCTTCAGGGTCGTTGGGAGCGCTTGCCCAGCAGACGGCAAAACCGCCCGCCAATCAACAAAAGAATTCGTGGCCGGTCGCGAAAAGGCTGACGGCGGCTTTAAAAGGCGCATATTTGGCGCTATGCGAAGAGCGGGAATTGATGGTTGGGGGAAAAAATCAAATTTTTGCTGTGATAAGTGTTTTTGGGATTGAATCCTGCTCGATCTATGCAGCTTAAACTTCACAGTGTGAATAAAATTATTTTTTTGAAATATTTATGACTATGTTTTGGATTTTTGCGCCCAAATCCAACATTTGCCGCCCAATCCCCTAGTTATTCATAACGTTGAGTTAAATTTGATTTGACATTGCAAGAAAATTGTTGTAAAATTAGATGAACATATCCTAGATCATGCTTTAGATCACAGTTTTAAATATGTATGGACTTTATATTACATTTAGTTTTTTTGAATGAAAATATTTCAAAGTCTGATTGAAGTGCTTTTTTGATTATTAAAAAGCATAGGTCTTTTTGTGCTAGCAAAAATGGATGTTTTTTGAATTTTAGAAAGTGAGAATCAAGGGAGGTATATTTTAGAAGTTATGGACACATTAATGGTTGTTTTGTTAATAGTTTTGTCAACTTTAGTTTCGGGTTGTTTTGTTGCGTTTTTATTTTTCAAAATTGGAGTTAAATATCGCAAAAAAATTGCTGAATCTGAAATTGGAAGCGCTGAGGAACATGCGAAAAATCTGCTTGAATCCGCAAAAAAAGAGGCCCAGTCAAGCAAAAAGCAAGCAATTGTCGACGCTAAAGACGAGATCCACAAACTCCGAGCTGAAGCAGAAAAAGAGATCAAAGACAGGCGCTCGGAACTGAATCAACAGGAACGACGCCTCTTGAAAAAAGAAGAATCTTTAGAAAAAAAGATGACTCAGTTTGAAAAAAAAGAAGAAGGTTTAACAATAAAAACAGTTCAAATTGATAAAACGCTTGAGGAAGTTGAGCAGATTAAGAAAAATCAACTAACCACACTGGAAAAAATATCGGGAATGACTAAAGACCAAGCCATATCTCAGCTTTTATCAAGTTTTGACCACGAACTTGAACACGAAAAGGCCGTCAGAATCGCCGTTTTAGAGCAGCAGATTAAGGATGATGTTGAGCAAAGAGCTCGAAATTTGATTTCTCTTGCCATTTCCAGATTTGCTGTTGATCAAACGTCGGAAGTTGCGGTTTCTGTTGTCCCTTTGCCGTCGGATGAAATGAAGGGAAGAATAATTGGAAGAGAGGGCCGAAACATTCGCTCGCTTGAAACTTTAACTGGAGTTGACCTTGTCATAGACGACACTCCAGAAGCGATAACTTTATCCTGTTTTGATCCCATTCGAAGAGAGATTGCAAGGCTGACTTTGGAGCATTTAATGGCAGACGGGCGCATACATCCTGCTAAAATTGAAGAGACTGTTGAAAAATCTTCGCGCGAAGTTGAACAAATGATAAAATCGGAGGGTGAACGAGCGATCCTTGAAACAAATGTCCATGGAATCAATGCTGATATGACTAAACTGCTGGGGCGCTTAAAATATAGAACAAGTTATGGCCAAAATGTTTTAAACCACAGCATTGAAGTCTCTTTGATTGCAGGAATGATTGCTAACGAACTTGAGCTAGACGCTCTTGCTGCCCGACGCGCTGGCCTTTTGCATGACATCGGAAAAGCTTTAAACCACGAAATCGAAGGATCTCATGTTAAAATAGGCGTTGACATAGTTAAAAAATATAAAGAATCTCCCGACATAGTCCATGCAATCCAAGCGCATCACGGCGACATAGAGCCCAAAACTCCCCTTGCATTCATCATTCAAGCGGCTGACGCTATTTCGGCTGCACGGCCGGGAGCGAGACGTGAAAATGTCGAAAATTATCTAAAACGTCTTGAAAAATTAGAAGAAATCGCGAATTCATTTGAAGGAGTCGAAAATTCCTATGCGCTTCAGGCTGGTCGTGAAATCCGAATCATGGTTAAACCAGACGAAATTTCTGATGATAAAATGCAAATCATAGTCAATGATATTGTCAGGAGAATTGAAAATGAGCTAAACTATCCAGGCCAGGTTAAGGTCAATATGATTCGTGAAAGCAGGGCTATGGGGTATGCTAAATAGACGAGATTTTTTGAGGCAAAAATGAAAAATTTTGAATATAACCTATATAATCCCAAACATATTAAAAAATTGCTGAGTGAGCATGGTTTTTTCGTCTCAAAGTCTCTTGGGCAGAACTTTTTAATAAATTCATCAGTTGGGTCTAAAATGGCCAAAATGTCGGGAGCAGAGGATGGGTTTGTTTTGGAGATCGGGCCCGGAATTGGCGCTTTAACAAAAGAATTAGCAAAAATTTCGAAAAAAGTTTGCAGCGTTGAAATAGATTCCAGGTTGATCCCAATTTTGAAAAAGACGCTTTTTGGCTTTAAAAATGTCGAGATAATAAACGAAGATATTTTGAAAACAGACATAAAAACTCTAATTCGCGAAAAATCCGATGGAATGAAAGCTGTTGTGTGCGCTAATTTGCCATATTACATCACCTCGCCAATCATTATGCGCCTTTTAGAGCTCGATCTTGGCGTTAAAGCAATAACTGTTATGGTTCAAAAGGAAGCGGGGCGTCGAATTTGCGCGGAGCCTGGGAGAAGGGAGTGCGGCGCGATCAGTTTAGCAGTTAGGTACTATTCAACGCCTAGACTTCTTTTTGATTTGCCGAGTTCTTCTTTTTTCCCCAAGCCGGATGTCGACAGCTCGGTTATTCGCCTGGAAATTAATCAAGTCGCTCCAGTTGAAATTAAAAATCGAGATGGCTTTTTTAGGTTGGTTAGGGCTGCTTTTTCGCAAAGAAGAAAAATTTTGATAAATCCCGTTGCTTCAAGTTTTAACATATCAAAGGATCATCTTAGAAATATTTTGCTGAATTTGAAAATTCCCTTGAGCGCTCGAGCAGAACAACTTTCTCTGGAACAATTTGCAAACATTTCTAATTCAATTGAAAATTTTCCACATATTCGCAAATAATGCTGTGATATCAAAAAAACAACCGCTGTGAGTTAAGTTTATTGGCTCAGGCAGGATCAGGCGGATTATTTGTTTGATTTTAAATACAGGATGTATAATTGGTGTCCTGCAAAAACAGATTTAATATTACAGTTCGTTGTGAGATTGATGCAGGTTGATTTTTTCTTGGATTTGGGTTATATTTGTCCCATTAATCCTTCTTTGGCCAAAGCTTGC
>CADAPX010000088.1 GCA_902789925.1 Oscillospiraceae bacterium
CAATTTTAATAGAAAATTTTAAAATTTTGCAACCAGCTAAAAGTATGCCATATCATTATATGAAAGCAATGCAAAAATTATTTTAAATATGTAAATTTTAGATTGATGTTTTAAGCGCTTTAATAAATATACAATTTGTATTTTTGGGTTAGGGTTATATTTGTATCAATTAAAGTTTTTCCTAAAATATCCGACTTTTTTCCAAAAAAACCAAAAACTTCAAATATCCTTGACCTGGTCCCAAAAAACAACGCAAAAATCAAGCTGCCTCCGTCTCACAACCAACTGTAATATTCAATCTTCCTGGGCTTCCAAATTTTTTTGAAAACGTCCGTAACAAGCGGTAGGCTGGCGCCCTTGAGGAAGCTTAACCACCCCTTGTTACAGGTGGCTTTAAAGAGGTGGGGAGGATTGGGAAGGGATAATATTACAGTTAGTTGTGAGCAGGCGGCGTTTTAGTTGGTTTTATCGTTGCTTTTTGGAATGTGGATTTGAGGACAGTTTGAACGAGGTGGTTTTTTAAGAAGAAAGTCGGATATTTTAAGCAAGAGGCGTAAGTTGCTCGCCCTTGAGGAAGCTTAACCACCCCTTGTTACAGGCGGCTTTAAAGAGGCGGGGAAGATTAGGGAGGGATAATATTACAGTTAGTTGTGAGCAGGCGGCGCTTTAGTTGGTTTTTGCGTTGCTTTTTAGAATTTGCTTGAGGATATTGGAAACTGTTGGGAATTTTAGACAACTAGTCGGACATTTTAAGCAGGAGTTGTAAACTGCTCGCCCTTGAGGAAGCTTAACTACCCCTTGTTACAGGCGGCCTTAAAGAGGCAGGGAAGATTGGGAAGGGATAATATTACAGTTAGTTGTGAGCAGGCGGCGTTTTAGTTGGTTTTATCGTTGCTTTTTGGAATGTGGATTCGAGGACAGTTTGAACGAGGTGGTTTTTTAAGAAGAAAGTCGGATATTTTAAGCAGGAGGATTAAGGGGACAAATCTAACCTAAATTAATATTACAATTTGTTGATTTTTTCAATTGAACTAACAACAAATTAACTGTGATATATCAATTTGTAAACCCACACAAAAATTTTTTTTGCAAATTTTAAATTAACTCTTGCCATTTTTTAAAATATGTGGTAGAATTAACTATGGCTTTAATTTCGAGGGGGAGAGTGGGTTCATTTTTGAAAAACACGGTTGTTTTGTTTGACAAGAAAAAGCAAACGGGCGATAGGATAACCATGCTGACAGCATATGATTACTGCACTGCGCAGATTATGGACTCGGCGGGGGTTGATTGCTTGTTGGTTGGTGATTCGCTTGGAATGGTTATGTTAGGATATGAAAACACACTATCTGTGACCATGGAAGACATGATTCACCACACTAAAGCAGTGGCAAACGGCGCAAAACACGCTTTGGTTCTTTCTGATATGCCGTTTATGTCATATCAACAGTCTGTTTATGATGCGGTCGTAAATGCTGGCAGGTTGGTTAAAGAGGCGCGAGCGCAGGCGGTTAAACTTGAAGGAGGCGCTGAATTTTGCCCGCAAATAGAGGCAATCGTCAAGGCTTCGATTCCGGTTGTTGGCCATTTGGGCCTTATGCCCCAGTCTGTTAATAAAATTGGTGGATATCGCGGCCAGTGTAAAGAATATGAAAGCGCAAAGAAGCTTGTGGACGATGCTCTAGCGATTCAAAAAGCTGGAGCGGTTGCGTTGGTTTTGGAGTGTGTTCCCGCTGCGTTAGCGAATTTTGTGACAAAGCTTTTGAAAATTCCAACTGTTGGCATAGGAGCAGGGCCAGATTGCGATGGTCAGGTTTTGGTTTATCAGGATATGCTTTCGATGTATGGCGATTTTAGTCCAAAATTTGTTAAGACATACGAAAATATTGGGTTGTCTATGAAACAAGCTTTTGTGAAATATATAACTGATGTTAAAAATAAAGCGTTTCCTTCTGATGAACATTGTTTTAGCGGTGGAGCGGCTTATGACGAAGAGGTTATGGACAAATTAAAATCAGAATATGGATGTTAAAGCGGCGGTGGTTTATCTATGACAGAGGTTTTGAGGCGGATTGATTGCGCCAAGGAATATATATATAAATGGAAGAGTGAAGATTTGAGCATTGGATTTGTTCCAACGATGGGTTGTCTTCATGCTGGGCATCTTAGCTTAGTAGAAAGATCCGCTCGGGAAAATGATAAAACGGTTGTTAGCATTTTTGTTAATCCTGCGCAGTTTGGAGAGGGCGAAGATTTTAATGAATATCCGAGGGATTTTGAAGCGGATGTGAAGCTTTGCAGGGAGGCTGGCGTTGACTTGATTTTTGCTCCTGATGAAGCTTCCATATATCCCGATGGCCACAGCACGTATGTTGATGTGAGTGGTTTAACCGACAATTTGTGTGGCAGGGCCAGAAAGGGCCATTTTCGCGGTGTATGCACGGTTTTGGTCAAATTGTTCAATATTTTAAAGCCAACGCGTGCGTATTTTGGCAAAAAAGATGCTCAACAGCTTTGTGTTGTCAGGCGTATGGTTGAAGATCTCAACATGGATTTAGATGTCGTTGGATGTGAAACTGTCAGGGAAAAAGACGGTTTGGCGATGAGCTCAAGAAACAGGTATCTTGGATCAAAAGAGCGTGAAGCGGCGCTTTGTTTGAGCCGGGCTTTGAACTTTGTTGAAAAAGTCATTGCTTCGGGCGAGCGAAATGTGAATGCGATCAAATCTGAGGTTTTGGGCTTTATTTCCAACCAATCTGGAGTTAGGCTTGATTATTTTGAAATTGTTGATGCGTGCAATATGAGGTCAGTAAAAGTTTTAAAAAAACCGTGTTTGTGTGCAATAGCTGCCTATGTTGGAAAAACCAGACTGATTGATAATTTTTACTATGAATAAAATTTTTGTTTTGGAGGTGAATTTTTGTGAAAATAACGCTTTTAAAAAGTAAGATCCACAGAGCGACGGTTTTGCAGGCAAATTTAAACTATGTCGGCAGCATAACGATAGATGCTGAGTTGATGGAGAAATCCGGAATTGTTGCCTATGAACAAGTTCATGTTGTTGATGTTGACAACGGAAAGCGCCTTGTGACATACGCTATCCCAGGCGAAAGAGGATCTGGGCTTATATGTTTAAATGGCGCCGCTGCAAGGAAAGTTCAGCCTGGAGACAGGGTGATCATAATGTCATACGCTTTGATTGATGCGGATTGTGTTGACGATTTTCGGCCGACTGTTTTGCTTGTTGACCAAAACAATAAAGCGACTGGGGTTTTGAAATCGGAAAAGCATGGTGAAATCATTTAAAAATTTTCGATTACCTGTTGATTTTTTATAAAATTATGCGCCCGTAGCTCAGCTGGATAGAGCGTTGGACTCCGATTCCAAAGGCCGCAGATTCGAATTCTGTCGGGCGCGCCAATAGAGTTTTGATATATATGTTAATATTTCGAAAATATATGGCGTTTTTTGCGCAGGAACATTTCTTTGGGGGTATATTTAAATGAACTATGGCGACTTATCTTTGAAACAGCACAAAAAGTGGCGCGGAAAATTAAGCGTTAATCCTAAGGTCGGCGTTGAAAATGTCCGTGACCTTTCTGTAGCATATACTCCGGGGGTTGCCAGGCCCTGTTTGGAGATTCAAAAAGATATTAGAAAAAGCTATGAGCTGACCGGGCGCTGGAATTCTGTCGCTGTCATAACTGACGGAAGCGCTGTTTTGGGGCTTGGAGATATTGGCCCTGAAGCCAGCATGCCTGTTATGGAGGGAAAATGCGTTTTATTTAAGGCGTTTGGAGATGTTGACGCGGTTCCGATTTGTCTGCGTTCCAAAGACGTTGATGAAATTGTCAGGACGGTTTCTTTGATTAGCGGAAGTTTTGGCGGGATTAATTTGGAAGATATTTCTGCGCCAAGGTGTTTTGAAATTGAACGAAAGCTAAAAAAAATCAGTGATATTCCAATATTTCATGATGACCAACACGGGACTGCGGTTGTGACTCTGGCGGCGATGCTCAATGCTTTACGAGTTGTTGGTAAAAAATTGGAAGACATAAAAGTTGTCACATCAGGCGCTGGCGCTGCGGGAATCGCGATAATAAAAC
>CADAPX010000089.1 GCA_902789925.1 Oscillospiraceae bacterium
TATTTTGAATCCTGTTATCATTGCAGCAAGCTTTGCATTTAGCCCATGATTTCCGATTGCAAGGGAAATTTGATCTTCTGGAACCGAAACAAAGGCGACTTTTTCCAAATTTGGCTCATCCAAAATCTCAACTTCCAAAACCTTTGCTGGCAACAAAGCCCGAGAAACAAACTCTTTAGGATCGTCGCTATATCTAATGACGTCTATTTTTTCCCCGGCTAATTGGCTGACAACCGAATTGATTCGAATTCCTCGGTTTCCAATGCAACAGCCAACAGGCTCAAGGTTTGGGTCATTGCTATATACAGCAACTTTTGACCTAACTCCCGCTTCTCTTGCAACTTTTTTGATTTCTATTTTGCCATCGCTGATTTCAGGAACCTCCAGCTCAAAAAGACGCCGAACAAAGTTTGGATGTGTTCTGGAAATTTTCAGCGGACTTTGCGAATCACCGGAAGAAAGATACACCACATACACCTTAGCAATGTCTCCTGGAAAAAATTCGTCATTATAAAGCTGTTTAGACCTTGGCAAAGCCACTTCGCTTCCGTCAATTTTTAAAACAACATTTTGAGAAACCGGGTCAACCCTCTCAACTCTTGCCAAAATAATGTCGCCAACTTTGTCCCCCATTTTTTCGGTTATTGCTTCTTTTTCAACGTCGCGTATGATCTGCATAATCTGCTGTTTTGCAGCCTGAGCCGCGATTCTTCCAATGTGTTTTGAATCAACCTTTATCTCAACAAAATCTCCAACTCGAGCCTTTTTGGAATGCGCAAGCGCCGCTTCGAGCGAAATTTCATTTACAGGATCACGAACCTCCTCAACAACCATTTTAGAAAAAGAAACCTTAAACCGAGATTTTAGCGGATCCATGACGATATTTATTCGGCTTGCGCCATGATATTGCTTTCGAACCGCTAGAGTTATTGCGCTTTGGAGCTTTTTTGCCAAAACATCAGGATCAATTCCCTTTTCAGCTGAAATAAAATTTAAAGCCTCAAAAAATTCCTTTGCCTCTTTTGCATTCATTATATTATTTCCGTCCTTCCCCTGAAAAATAATCTAAAATTAAACCAAGTCCAAATCATCATCTAGTTTAACATGTGAGCAAGCAGATAGAGGAATGCTGAGCATTTCATCCTGCGTTTCAAGCTTTATATTTCCATTTTTAAAGTCGCGCAAAATTCCAAAAAATTGCTTTTTCCCGCCAAGTGGACTGTATAGCTTTAAGGAGATTTGCTCGCCAAGCATCTTTAAAAAATGCTCTTTCTTGCGAAGTTTTCTTCCAAGGCCTGGAGATGAAACCTCCAAAAAGTAGCTGTGCTTTATGGGGTCCTCTTTGTCAAGCCTTTTGGAAACATAGTTAGAAACCATCTCACAGTCATCTATCGTGACGGGTGAACCATTTTTGTCAAGATAAATTCTCAAAAACCAATTCGCGCCCTCTTTTTCAAAGACAATGTCCCAAATCTCAAGCCCCAAATTTTTAAGCACAGGCTTAGCCATCAAAAAAACAACATCCACAGTATTCATAAAAACAATCTCCAAAACCAAATTCTAAAGACAAAAGGCCGGATTTAAACACCCCAGCCAACACACATACACTAAAATATTTAAAATCCTGAATTTAATTATATCACATCCTATGAAATTTGTCAAATAATTCTTTAATAAATCCTCAATCCAAATTTTAGACGCTGTTTTTTTGATCAAACTGTCAATTTTAACGCGCGGGGGGCGACGGTTTATCAACAAATGGCGAAACATTTTCAAAAGATGCGAATTGTTTTTTGGTTTTGGGTTAGATTTGTTCCAATAAGATCACTTGATTAAAATATCAGCTCTTTGCCAAAAATCCAAGATAAATTCAAATATCCTTGAGTCTTTTTTAAAAAAACAACTCAAAGGACCAATTCAAGCGCCGCCAGCTCACAACGACCTTAAATATTAAACCTTGAGGGGGCGCAATTTCTTTTCAAACCCTCCTTAACAAGTGGTAGTTAAGCGTCCTCAAGAGGCTTGCCCAGTCAAGGGCGTTTACCTACCACTTGTTAAGGATTGATTTAAAAAGCTTAAACACTTTAAATCAGCTTGAATTGCATGGTTAATTGCGAGCTGGCGAAACATTTTCAAAAGATGCGAATTGTTTTTTGGTTTTGGGTTAGGTTTGTTCCAATAAGATCACTTGATTAAAATATCAGCTCTTTGCCAAAAATCCAAGATAAATTCAAATATCCTTGAGTCTTTTTAAAAAAAACAACTCAAAGGACCAATTCAAGCGCGGCCAGCTCACAACGACCTTAAATATTAAACCTTATGGAGGCGCAATTTCTTTTCAAAACCTCCTTAACAAGTGGTAGTTAAGCGTCCTCAAGAGGCTTGCCCAGTCAAGGACGTTTACCTACCACTTGTTAAGGATTGATTTAAAAAGCTTAAACACTTTAAATCAGCTTGAATTGCATGGTTAATTGCGAGCTGGCGGCGGCGGATTGGGTTTTGCATTGTTTTTTTGAATCTGATTGAGGACAATTTGAAAGAGTTGGTTTTTTTAAACTTGATTCTTATATTTTCAGAGAAGGAATTAATGGGACAAATATAACCCAAATTTAAAATTTTCAAAACATTTTTTATTTTAAAAATATAATCGTTTATATGAATATTTGGAAAAATTATTGACAACAATATAAATAGTAAAGGGAAGCGTGTGGAATCAGAATATATTATAAAAACTCGACAAAACAAACATATTTTTAAATATATGTTCTATATGCCAGCCCTATCAAACAAAAACAAAACTGGAGGATAAAAAATGAAAGCCACAGGAATTGTTAGAAGAATAGATGATTTGGGAAGAATCGTCATTCCTAAAGAAATTAGGCGAACCTTGCGCATACACGAAGGAGATCCATTAGAAATATATACAGACATTGAGGAAAAAATTGTTTTGAAAAAATATTCCCCCGTTGGAGAGGTTTTTTCTTCAGCCAATCAATATGCTGCGATATTGTCTAAAATTACCGGCACTCCGTCAATGATATGCGATTGCGAAAAAATTATTGCTTCGTCGGGAATTTCCAAAAAAGAAGTTAATGAAAAACCAATTTCCGACAAACTCAGCAAATTTATTAAAAAGCGCCAAATTTATGTCTATACACAAGAAAAACCTCTATATCCAATTAAAAATCTTGATCTGGAGTGCGCAGTCTGCGCTCCAATCGTCTCGGCAGGAGACCTAAATGGAGCGGTTATGTTTTTAAAAATCAATGATTCTGATTTTAGCGATGTTCACGTCAAACTGGCGCAGTCAATAGCGATGGTGCTGGCTCAGCAAATCGAAGGATGATATTATACCAAAAGTAAAAATAAAAAATTTTAAAAAATATTTTCAAAAAACGCTTGACTTTGATTGATTTATAGTGTATAATACAGTTGTGTTTGCGGCTATGGCGGAATTGGCAGACGCGCTAGATTCAGGTTCTAGTCAGGGAGACTTGGTGGAGGTTCAAGTCCTCTTAGCCGCACCACAAATTTTAACACCTCCAAAAAATTTATAAATTATTTATATACTTAATTTTAAATTGATTTTTTATTAACTCTTCATGCGGCAGTAATATGCCGCATGTATTTTTTTATATTTTCAGCCCATAGTCATGGTTTTATCAATATGATTGAAATTATTTGTATTGATGTTTAAATTCTTCCAAAAACGTCCTTTTGGACTCCTTGGCGCTTTTTGCCAGGTCAACAAAATCTTTAAGCCCAAGCCCTCCAGACAAATCAAAAACTTCAACTAAATCTTTAAAACTAAAGCCGCGTTTTGAAACTATTTCGCGATATAAATAACAGACATCATTCGTCTTAATACCATCATAGTTCTTAAATTT
>CADAPX010000090.1 GCA_902789925.1 Oscillospiraceae bacterium
ATCCTGATTATATCCACTATATCCTTGACCTTTTTCATTGTAATCCTGATTATATCCACTATATCCTTGACCTTTTTCATTGTAATCCTGATTATATCCGCTATATCCTTGACCTTTTTCATTGTAATCCTGATTATATCCGCTATATCCTTGACCTTTTTCGTCGTAATTTTGATCATGACTTAAAGAATCATAGATGTGCCCTATACCGGTATAACCCTGATTATAGCCTTGATCATAGCCACTATAACCCTGATTATATCCTTGATTATAGCCACTATAACCCTGATTATATCCTTGATTATAGCCACTATAACCCTGATCATAGCCTTGATCATAGCCACTATAACCCTGATCATAGCCTTGATCATAGCCACTATAACCCTGATCATAGCTTTGCGAAACAGAATCCGATAGATCAGGATACCCACTATCAGGAAGAGTGGTTGTGAAAGTAGAATCCGATAGATCAGGATACCCACTATCAGGAAGAGTGGTTGTGAAAGCAGAATCCGATAGATCAGGATACCCACTATCAGGAAGAGTGGTTGCAGAAGCAGAGGCAGAAAGACTGAGCGCAGCCATCAAAGTCGCAACACCTCCAACCAAAGCCCTCCTAAATGCGCCAGCTCCTCCTGAAACATTTGCAATCATTTCATCTGACAATTCGTAATGTCCTTTGTCAACCAGCTCCTGAATTTCTTCGGAATTCAAAAATTCACTCAATTCTTTTTCAAAACTTTCAAAATCTTTACCATAACCATTTTCGCAAAACAGTTGATATACTTCGGAGATATCTTTTGAAAAACTTAAATTCTTACTTTTTGAAGGATCGTTAATTATATTAAGAAAAATTGATTCTAACACGATTACATCACACCTTTCTAAAAAATTTATAATAAACATTTATATTTAAGTTAAATAGAGCTTCCAAAGCAACTCCCACTCCTTTGAGGATTTTTTTTTGATTTTTGTTCTTTTGATCTGATTTTTACAAATTTTTCAAGCGCCTCCTCAAGTTCATCGTTAACAAGCTTTTTAAGGTCATTATCGTCTTTTTGTCGATTTTTCCTTAAATTTTTTTCTTCCGCCCTAATTTTTGCAATTTTTTTCACAACACCTTGCAATTCATTCATAACACACTTTACGATTTCATGATCATTTTCCTCTTGATTTTCCCCGTCTTCAACATCATCACCATTTTCCGACTTCCTTTTCTTTCCAAAAATGCCTGAACCGATGGAATCGCCCCCGCTCCTCATCCTCATGGAAATATGGGTCTGGCCGGTTTTTAAATTTTCAAAATCATCCGGAAGCGCGAATGCTGAGGTTGAAACAGCCATCAAACTGATAACGCCTCCAACAAGGAATTTTCTGAGCGCAAAACCGCCCGAAACCATTTCCAACATCTCGTCGGAAAGTTCAAAATACTCTCCGTCAAGAACCCGTTTCACTTCATCGGAACCTAAAAATTTATTCAACTCTTTTTCAAAGCTGTCAAAATCCTTTGTGTAACCATTTTTGCAAAATAATTCATATACTTTATGCTTATCTTTTAAAAAATTCAGATCATCTCTTTGCAAAGGATCTTTGATTATGTCAAAAAAAACTGATTTTATCATAATAAAGACACCTCTTTTTCACGCAAACATCAAAGTCTTGCGTTTTTCAACCGGCCTGTCTAGCGCGTTTTCATCTGACTCGTTCAAATTTTAATGTTTTAATTAGTTTTGAGCGCTGACTTCGAAAAAATTCCAAGAAACAAATGGAACCCTTTTGACCAGACCACCTTGAACTTATAAAATGATTATTGATTAATGTTGATTTTTTTAAAGAATTCAACTTTTCTTTTTGTTATGTATAAAAAATTATATTATTAAAAATAAATTCAACAACCAACAACCGCTTTCAAATTTAAAAATATATTTTGCGGATAGTTTTAAAACTCATCCCCCCCTTAATATATATTATACACTTATTGGATATAAAATCAAGACTTTTTTATGTTATTATTCAAAAAATTCATAGATTTTTAAAGAAATTATTAAAAATAAGCGAGATAATCGTGATTATTATCGAATTTGTCTTTTTATGGTCAAAATACACAAATATTTAGAAAAAATTTTGGTTATTTTGACAAATTTTTATACGGACGCCCAGCTACCACTTGTTACGGACACTTTCAAAGAATCAAAAAGGCTCAACAAGATAAAATATTACAGTTAGTTGTGAGACGGCGGCGTTTTCCTCGCCTTCAAAGCGTTTTTTAAAAAGCGAATTTGAGGAAAGCTTAATTTTAGGAAGCTTTTTAAATCAAAAACCCAGTCCAAATTAAAAAAAAGAATTGAATTGGAACAAATATAACCCAATCAAACCACTCTCCGATTTGTTGATTCTTAACATCAATAATTTTGGTCCACAAATTTCAACTCAATTTTACAAAATATTGACTTTCATTTCATCGAAATTTGTGATATAATGACTGTTGAAAATTTATAATTTTAAGAGGGATGGATTTATGAAAAATAATAATGGAATATTTTTAAAATATAAAAGGAAAATTTTGGAAAATGAATTTTTAAAAATGAATCCGATGCAAAGGCAAGCAATCTTCACAATTAACGGCCCTTTGCTGATTCTTGCGGGAGCTGGATCTGGAAAAACAACTGTTATCGTCAACAGAATAGCCTATATCTTAAAATATGGAAATTCATATTTTGATGAAAACATCGACGAAAATTTCAAAGACGAAAAAATGCTTAAAAGCCTGGAAAATTTGGCAAAAAGCGGAAAAAAACTTGATGAATCAGAAATAGACCCAAACATTTTCAAAAGCAATCCGCCAAAGCCTTGGGAAATTCTCGCAATAACATTCACAAATAAAGCCGCAAACGAGCTTTCCGATCGCCTTGAGCAACTTTTAGGCGACCAAGCAAACGACATCCACGCCGGAACGTTTCACTCACAGTGTATAAAGATTCTCTTCAGACACATCGAAAAACTGGGATATAAAAATAATTTTACAATATATGACACAGACGACAGCAAAAGAGTCATTAAAGACATCATATCTAAAATGAATCTCAGCGATAAAATATATCCCGCCAAATCGGTTTTATCTGAAATTGGCCGCGCAAAAGACAGATTTTTAACACCCAAGCAGTTTGAAGCCGAAGCGGAAAATAATATGCGAAAAAGAGAAATTGCAAAAATATATAAAATATATCAATCCGAGCTGAAAAATTCAAATGCGTTGGACTTTGACGACATTTTGTTCTTAACTGTTGAGCTCTTTGAAAAAAACCCCGATATACTTGAAAAATATCAAAACAAATTCAAATATATTCTAGTTGACGAATATCAAGACACAAACCACGTTCAGTATAGATTAATCAAGCTGCTCTCCGGAAAAAGCCAAAATTTATGCGTTGTTGGCGACGATGATCAAAGTATTTATAAATTTAGAGGAGCAACAATAGAAAATATATTAAATTTTGAAAAACAGATGGAAAATGTTAAAACCATCAGGCTTGAGGAAAATTATAGATCAACTCAAAATATATTATCAGCAGCAAATTCGGTTATTTCCAACAATTCGGCTCGAAAAGGAAAAAATTTATGGACAAACCGCGGCGACGGCGAAAAGCTCAGCCAGGTCCATGTTTCAAATGAAAATGAAGAAGCTGAATTCGTCTGCAAAACAATAAACGAAAATGTTGCCAGCGGAGCATCATATAAAGACCACGTCATCCTATATCGAATGAACGCCCAGTCGGCAAACATGGAAAAATT
>CADAPX010000091.1 GCA_902789925.1 Oscillospiraceae bacterium
CTCGGCTCGGCTCGGCTCGGCTCGGCTCGGCTCGGCTCGGCTCGGCTCGGCTCGGCTAAAGCATTTTGGCAAATCTTCCATAAGCTTGTCAACCCCTTTTTTAAAAAAACCACAATTTATTTTCATAAAATTAATCAACAAACTTCATAACACGCACATTATTATACAACAGTTCGACAAAAAAGTCAAGCAGTTTTTAAGGTTTTTTGAAAAATTTTGCGTGGACTTTGTCAAACGCCATCAATCGCCCTCGAGGACGTTTGACTACCACCTATCACGGACGCTTTCAAAGGGCCTTACGCTTGAGCGAGGTTGAATTGCACGTGTCGTTGTGAGCGGGCGGCGTTTTGATTGGTTTTTGCATGGCTTTTTGGTGGCGCCGTTGAGAGCGGGTTGAAAGAGACTGGTTTTTTCAATTGAATTTTCATATTTTCATAAAAAGGGACTAAAGGGGACAAATCTAACCCAATAAAATAATACAATTAGTGATTTTAATTCCACACACCGCACCAATTTTAAACCCACAACTAATTAAAATTTTTGTTTAATTTGCCAATTGACTAGATAATAGTTTTAATATATAATCGAGCGTAAATGCTTCGAAAGGGGTTATGTGTGTGGTAAAGCTTTGTTTTAATCCATTTTGTAAAATGCTGTCGGTTGTTCTTGTTGCAATGCTGCTTCTGTCAACAATTTCATTTAAAGTTTTTGCACAATATCCAAAAGTTTCGATAATAATTCCAGTATACAATACTCCCGAAATTTTGCTCATAAACTGTTTGGAAAGCGCCAAAAATCAAACTCTCAAGGATATTGAAATAATTTGCATTGATGATGGATCGACGGATGGAAGCGGAAAAATTTTAGATGAATATGCAAAAGCTGACCCAAGATTTGTGGTTGTTCATCAAGAAAACAGCGGATGCGCGGTTGCGCGAAACAGAGGAATGGCCCTCGCAAAAGGTGAATATATACAGTTTTTAGACTCGGATGACGAAATATTTCGAACTATGTCGGAAAAATGTTATAGTAAAGCTAAAGAGTTTGATGCTGATATTGTCAGGTGTGGTTCTAATTTTTGCCGCTTAAAAGACAATGTGATTCGAGGCCAGGATCAAAACCTCGATTGCGCCTATAGTTTGGTTATTTGGAATGGCATCTGGAAAGCAAAATTTTTAAAAGATAACAATTTAAGGTTTGATGAATCCGCCTTTTCAAGGACAGACACTTCATTTAGCATTATATGCAATTTGTGTGCAAAAAAAGTTGCAACAATTTCCGGAAATCTATATCATTATCGCCGATATTTCAAAAAAAATTCAATTAGTGAAATAGTTGGTAAAAACATAGAAAAACAACAAAAAGATCAAGCCAGTGTCTATAAATATATAATGGAGAACGTTGATTTTAGTGCTAAAAATAAAAAAGCTGTTGTTAGTTTTCTTATGGTTTTTTTGAGGTATTTTAAATTATTTGGAACGCCTCAGATGTTTTGCGCTGTTAAACCGCTTTTAAAAGACGATGTCATAGATCTGCTTCCCGTCACAGAGAGACTTTTAATCAGGAAACTTATTCAAAGCTCGGGGTGAGAGTCAAAAATATATTGCCAAGTTCATAAAAATGCCCGACGACATCCTAAAACATCACCGGACAAAATCCACTGGTTGTTTCTTTCAAAAATTCGCTCACTAAGTCATCCCCATATATCTTTTACTAATTTGTCGCATAAAGTCTTGCAACTTCTTTTCCTCTTTTTCCGCCAACTTTTTCATATAAAATTCCCTTCTCAAAGTCATATCTTTTCGAATTAGTCGTGTCTATATATCGCAAATTGACAGCGCTTGAGATGTCTATTATCTCATCACCCCTCAAAATCAGCCGCCTGACATCACACGGAATTTCAATTGGAAGGCCATATTTAATCAAGTATTGTGGTATATAATAGTTATCTTTTTCGGTTTCGCTCAAGGAGGACCAAGCGCTGATTTCTATTTTTCCACTTCCTTCGTGCGTTGAGCAATCAAGCGCAGGGAAGTTGACTTTTTTCGACCATTCAAGAGAAATTCCATCAATGCCAGCTATTTTATGAAAAGACTGTCTAATAATCATCCTATTAGCATCTTTAAAAGATATTCCTTTATAATAAAATGCCGGAAAATATCTTTGAATAATATCTAAATTTAATGGCTTGCTTTGTGATAGATGGCAGTTTTTTATGGTTTTTATGTAGTTTTGCTTTGAAAGATATATAGTTACAAATTTTTTAATTTTATTTCCAATATTTGTATATGTTATGTTTTTATGATTTTTATTGAAATTATTACCACGATTGTTTTTAAAGCGGCCAGCAACGCAAGAAACTTTGTTTTGGCGTTTTTGACTCGCTGTAAATATCAGCTCATTCGCATTTTTGAGCGGATCGAGGCTGTGGCCAAATCCTGACGATGCTCCCCAGGTTGTGTCTATGAGGGTCCATCCCCTCCTCTGCTTGCTCCCATCCTCAAGATAGACAGCGTTGAAGGCATGTCCGCAATTTTCGCCTCTGCCCATAATGCTTCCGAGATAGACACACGGTATGTCTGCCATATTCATCATGAGCTGCGTCAGCCTTGAAAATCCTTCGCAAACCGCCCTTCTGGTCGCGAAAACAAAAAACGCATCCTGTGGATCAAGGCTTGTTTGATAGTCATACATGCTAAATCCGCCCGAACTAAAATGTATATTTTTTGCAACCCAGCGATATATAGCCTTAGCCAGACGCATTTTTTCAGGCATATCTGAATATTTGCTATATTTTTTTCCTTTGCCCATGTCAGTTTCTAAAGCTTTCGCTAGAGCTGTCCTTTTTTTGACTTTAAATTTTAATTTTTCAACAGTTTTCTTTATGCTTTCATAACATTTTTTGTCATTGATATATTTTATTTCATTTGATTTATTTCTTCGACCAGTTGGAATTTTTCGAAATTCATTCAATTCATCAATTTGCGGCAAACGTTTGACTTCATTCAGAAATTCATCATTTGTTGGAAGATTTTCAATCCAATCGATGCAAAAATTTTCCTCTCCCTGAGATGTTGCTTGTGCGCAAACCTGCAAAAATCCCGTCAGCATAAGCATCATAACTAAAAATATTGCTAAAAATTTTTTTAAAAAACCAATATTTTTAATTTTTAATTTTGAGTTTTTCATATTAACACCCACCTTAATTTTCAATTTTGTAATATATTTACAGTTTAGTCACACTATACCTATGGTGTATTTTTGTCAAGAGCAATAATTTACAGAATTTCAGATTAAATATTGTGCAATATGACGAAAAAATATTGACTGAAAATTTTAAATATGCGACATATATTATAAATAAAATTGAATATAAATTAAGAGAGCGATATAAATTCAAACACAAACTCGTATCGAAAATATACCACTCTCTTATTTTAATATGCGCATAATATGATATAATTTATATACAATGCTCAACATCAGAAAATTTTTTAAATAAAATTTCAGCTGTCAGATTTTCTTTTTCCTTTCCGCTGGCCTCGAATATCACCTTGCCGCCAGACAGCATCACCAGACGTGTTCCGAAATTTATTGCATCATTCATATTGTGGGTTATCATCAGCGTTGTTAAATTATTTTCCTCAACAACCTTTTTTGTGTGTGTCAAAACCAGATTTGCCGTTTTTGGATCCAGCGCGGAGGTGTGTTCATCCAGGAGAAGAATCTTTGGCTTTTGAATCGTCGCCATCAGAAGAGTTAAGGCCTGCCGCTGACCCCCAGACAAAAGTCCAACCTTTGAATTTAAATTGTTTTCCAAGCCCAGTCCTAAATTTTCAACAATATTCTTATATTTTTCAAAGTCGGCTTTGGATATACACCACTTTAGCCCGAGCTTTTTGCCTTTCCTGCTTGCCATTGCGAGATTTTCATATATCCTCATATTTGAAGCTGTTCCCATGAGCGGATCCTGAAAAACCCTGCCAACCTGTTTTGCACGAATATATTCTGGCTGATTTGAAACGTCGACGCCGTCAATTTTAATGCTGCCTTCGTCCGCGGTGAGCTTGCCGGAAATCAGGTTCATCAAAGTGGACTTCCCCGAGCCATTAGAGCCGATTATGACGACAAATTCTCCTTTGGCAATCGAAAAATTAAAATTCTTGAATATAATTTTCTGATTAACTGTGTTTTTATTAAATGTTTTTGATATATTTATTAATTTTAGCACTGTAATTCCCCCTTTTTTGTTATGAATTTAGGAACACTAAGCGCAGCCGCAACAATAACTGCTGTGAACAGTTTCAAGTCGCTTGGGTTCATACCAATCTGAAGAGCAAGCGCAATAACCAGCCTATATATTATTGACCCAACAACAGCAAAAATCAACTTAATCGCAAAATTACAATCATCTTTAACAAAAGTTTCACCAATTATTATCGCTGCCAGGCCACAAACCAACGTTCCAACGCCCATGTTAATGTCAGCATATCCTTGGCTTTGGGAAACCAGCGCACCCGAAAAAGCAACAAGCCCATTGCTCAGAGACAGCGCAATAATCTGCATCATTCCAACATTGATTCCCATGGCGCAGACCATGTTTTTGTTGCTGCCCGTCGCCCTGATCGCATACCCTATTTCCGTCCCAAAAAACCAATACATGGCACCGATAACAACCGCGCATATCAAAACCCCCAAAACAGCCTCCGAAACAACCCTTGAATTCGAGCCAAATCCGCTAAACAATTCGTCAAAATATGTAAAGACGGTTTTTTTGCCGAGAAGGGGTGTGTTGGCCTTGCCCATGATTTTGATGTTGATCGAATATAAGGCTGTCATGGTTAAAATGCCAGATAATATGCCGGGAATTTTTAATTTTTTGTGCAATATGCCAGTTGTGCAGCCAGCAAGTGCGCCGATTAATGTTGCGACAGCAAGGCTCAAAACGGGGTTTAATCCCGAATATATTAAAACTGCGCTGACGCTTCCTCCCAATGCCAAGCTTCCATCAACGGTCAAATCAGCAAAATCCAAAATTTTAAAGGTTATATATAGTCCAACAACCATAACGCCCCAGATCATCCCTTGCGAGGTCGCTCCAATTGTTGTTAAAAATCCTTCCATGTCAATTTCTCCTTTACATTATTGTGTTTTAACGAATTGTGATATATTTTTTAGATTTTCTGGAATTTTTATCCCTAAAACGTCGATAATATCGCTATTTAAAGTTAATTCATTGTCTTGTAAATATTCTATGGGCATGTTTTGCGGGTCTTTGCCATTAATCAGGATTTCGAAAGCTTGCCTTGCCGCCAATTTTCCAAGTTTATAGTAATCCATGCCATATGTTCCGATCGCTCCTTTACCAACAACATTCGTTTCACCACAAACAACCGGGATGTTTTGGGCCGTTGCAATAGAAGAAATTGTTGGCATGGTTGACGCCATCATATTGTCGGTTGGGGTGTATATCGCGTCAACACTTGAAACCATGCTTTGGACAACTTGAGCGACTTCGGATGATTGAGAAACTGTGAAAATTTGTGATTTAAGTCCTAATTTTTCAATTTCTTTAACAGCAAGATTTGCTTGATACTCGGAGTTTGCTTCATTTGAGCAAAACAAAATTCCTATTTTTTCAACAGATGGTTTTAAATTTTTGATCAAAGCTATTTGCTTTTTAACAGGAGCCAGATCTGATGTCCCTGAAACGTTTGAGTTTGGCTTTTCGTTGGATTCAACCAGGCCCGCCGATTCGGGGGATGTTATGGCCGTGACAAGAATGGGAATGTTTTTTGTTGCGTTAGCAATCGCTTGGGCAGCCGGAGTCGCAATCGCCAAAATTAAATCTGATTTTTTATTTATCAACTTATTGCTCAGCAAACAACAGTTTGATTGTTCCCCTTGCGCATTTTCATAGTCTATCTCTATGTTTTTTCCATCAACCAAACCGAGTTCTTCAAGCCCGTCAACAAATCCTTTTCGCGCCTGGTCTAGAGCATCGTGTTCAACTAATTGTAATATTCCAATTTTTATTTTGCCCGAATTCACACCAATGCCATTTAAAATCATCGATATAATAACAATTGGGCTGATAATTAAAAGCAGAAGTTTTATGTTTATTCTCAATTTTTTCACCTCAAATCTAAATTAATCATGCTAGTGTCATATATTTATAAAATATCGATCATCCCACTTGGTGTATTTCAAAATCAGCACAAAGCATTCCTCCCCTTTAAAAAATCAAATTGGAGCCAACCCAAACTCAAGCTGGCTCCAAAAACGCAAAAAATAAAGAGCCATCATAGATATTTGGCACAAAACCAAGCCCTATATCTACGACAGCTCAAAACACACATATCGTAAATATAAGGCTATCTATAATAGCTCACAAAAATTTCAACAATATTCGAAAGAAAAGCAGTCATACAAATTCCTCCCCCATGTAAATACAATTATAACACACAAAAACACTTTTGTCAACCCCATTTCAAATAAAAATTATAAAGGCATGTTTTGGTTTACAATTAGTTTGAATTTATTGGGTTAAATTTGTCCCCTCAAGCCCCCTGCTTAAAATATCAGACTCTTTAATTAAAACCCAGTATATTAAACTATCCTCGATTGCGTTTAAAAAAACCATGCAAAAGCCATTGGAGCGCCGCCCGCTCACAACGGACTTTAATATTAAACCTTCCTCAAGCGCAAGTCCCTTTAAAAGCGTCCGTGAGAAGTGGTAGGTTGGCGCCCTCAAGCCCGCTTGCTTTGAGCAAAACCGCTAAGCTAAAAAAATTTCCAAAAAAAGCTTGCATTTTGTCAAAAAGTGTGATATGC
>CADAPX010000092.1 GCA_902789925.1 Oscillospiraceae bacterium
CAAAAAAGCTAGCTGGCTTTGAATTTTAGGAGGTGTATGCGCCATGAACAATTTTAAAATATTACAAAAAGTAATATGCTTAATAATATCAATTTTAGTGGTTGCTTCTTCGCTCGGAGGATGTCAAATTAGCATTACCACCGAACCATCCAGTTCAAGCGAGAGTCAAACTTCAAAATCAAGCTCATCTTCACAAGAAAAGGTTCCTATGGGAGATTTTGCTGTAAAATATAAAGACTACGAAATAGATTTTGATGAATATAAAGTGATTATGGCAATGGCAATTGGTTTATTGAAAGATAAGCCGCAAAATGTTGGTCTGGACCAATTTGTTAATTCAGGAAATATTAGTGGACAGCCTGTTGCCGACTTTGTTAGGCAGTCTTCAATTCAACGGGCCACAGATTTTTTGAGGTCTCGTGAAAAATTAAAACAATTGGGCGGAGATTTGAATTCAGACTCTAAAAAGTTAATTCAAGATTCGATATCTGATGGCAAATCTTTAGAACATATAGCGACTTGGGGAGTCAGCCAAGATGTATATAAAAATTACTTAGAAGATTACTTTAAATTTTGCGCTCTAAAGAAGCACAATATTTATTTAGATGAACTGGAAGTCAGTGAAGTGATTGTTAATGAAGAAGTTATTGGAAAAATTGACATGATTGATTTGGCAAAACGCGTTGAAGAGAGTTTGAAAGATGGTGCACAAATTGTAGATATTGCAAAGTCTATTTCAAACTAGCTCAAAGTTTTAGGAGGTGTATGCGCCATGAACAGTTTTAAAATATTACAAAAAGTTATATGTTTAATAATATCAATTTTAGTGGTTGCTTCTTCGCTCGGAGGATGTCAAGACTCAAAAAAAGAATTATAAATTGATTATGTTGTACCAGATAACTGGGTCCTCAATGTTAGGTTCAATTGAAAAAGACAATCTCAATTTAGAGGAGTTTGTTCGCTCGGGCTCATTTGAAGGCCAACCTGCTGCCAACTGGATTAAACAAAATTCTGCTAAATTTGCAAAACTTGCTTTAATTGCGCGCGAAAAATTAAAGGCGCTGGGAAAAGATTTATCACCCGAACGCAAAATGTCAATTAATTCTTCGGTGGATGAAAAATATTCGGATTTTTCCAAAATTTGTAATATTAGTTTGGATGGAATTAAAGAATACACGCAGGATCGAGAAAGAACTTCAATTTTGGAGAAAGAAAATATTCACGTTAGTAACTCTGAAGCTGGGGAAGTGACTGTTAATGAAGAGGTTATTTCAAAAATTGACATTTTTGATTTAGCAAAGTCGGCGCAAAATTGGCTAACAGAACAAAAGCTGGAATGGAACTAAACATTAAAATTTTTGAATTTTTCAAAAATCGCAAAAATTTAAAGCAGGAAATGATTAAATCTGAAATAACATGCCAACAATATAATAAAAAAATTTTGGGGGCTTGTTTATATGATTCCAAGGGACTTTTCCAAGTGCGTCGCTCATTTTAATAAATTGCTCAATATTGACCATAATTTTGACATTGTGTATAGACAAATAAAAATAGCTGGTCGCGATGCTGCGCTTTATTTTGTTGACGGGTTTTGCAAAACTGCGGAGCTTCGGGCGATGATTGAAATTTTGATGGAAATACGCGATGATAAGTCAGTGAAAACTGCGTCAAATCTTTCTCAAAAATATATCACGGGAACTCAATCCAAGGTTTCTGATGATGAAATTCAAATATCAACGGCAGTTTTGTCTGGGGAGACGGCTTTGTTTGTTGAAGGATTTTCTGAGGCGATTTTGATAAACACTCGGTCATATCCCCAGAGAAGCACGTCGGAGCCCGATAAAGACAAGGTTTTTCGAGGATCACGCGATGGATTTGTTGAGTCTATTATTTTAAACACAGCTTTAGTTCGTCGCCGCATTCGAGATCCTCGCCTTGTTTTTGAGCATATTCAAGTTGGAAGCCAATCCAAAACCGACGTTGCTTTGTGCTATATTAAAGGCAGGGCGGACGCTTCTCTTCTTGCCAATATTAAAGATAAGCTTCAAAAAACATCAGTTGAGTCGTTGACGATGAACCAAGAAAGCATAGCGGAACTTTTGCAGCCTAGGCAATGGCGAAATCCTCTCCCAAAATTTAAATTCACAGAGCGGCCGGATGCGACTGCTGCGCACGTTTTGGAGGGAGATATTGCGATAATCGTCGACAATTCGCCTGCGGTTTTGATTGTTCCGATAACAATATTTTCAATTATGGAGGAGGCAAATGACTTCTATTTTCCTCCTGTCATTGGGACATATCTCAAGCTGACAAGGGCTTTGGTTATGATTCTAACAATTTTCATCACGCCCCTTTGGCTGCTGGTTCTCCAAAATCCACAAATCGTGCCGGATGGATTGAGCTTCATTTTAACAACTGATGACACTCAAGTTCCCCTGGTCATTCAGCTTTTAATTTTAGAAATTGCGATTGATGGGCTGAATCTAGCTTCCTTAAACACGCCAAATATGCTGGTTTCTTCGCTGTCAATCCTTGCTGCAATCATCGTTGGCGACTATGCTGTTGAGAGCGGGTGGTTTAGTTCGCAAGCGCTTTTATA
Organism: Oscillospiraceae bacterium; assembly: GCA_902789925.1. Classification (GTDB taxonomy): domain Bacteria; phylum Bacillota; class Clostridia; order Oscillospirales; family Ruminococcaceae; genus RUG12519. The sequence goes on from CADAPX010000092.1 coordinate 2,600, forward strand.
CACTGCGTTTGTTTCTCTTGCGTGTTTTGCTCAGCCGGGCTATGAATTGGGTTATGCGCTAAAATTTGTTAGGATGTTTCTTTTGATTTTAACTGGAATTTTCGGCCTGGTTGGCTTCATTATTGGTTGCGCCATAACAGCGTTTGTCGTTTTGAGGACCAAAACTTTGTCAGGAAAAAGTTATCTATATCCATTAATTCCGTTTGACTGGAAAAAATTTAAACACCATCTCTATAGAGCCTCTCTGTCGGAAAAACAAAACAATAAAAAGTATTAATCTAAATACTCTTGTTTTGTTTGACTGGTTCGAAAATTTTCGGTTATATATGTTTTTTTGATTGCTTTTCATGTTTTAAAAATTAAATTTGAGCTTGAAATTTTTTGATTTATGATTTATAATGTTTAGCGATAAGGAGGTTTGGAGTGTGATAAAAATAGGCAATGTCGCCATTGAAAAGACCGCGGCTCTTGCTCCGATGGCTTCAGTTGCCGACACAGCATACCGCACTGTGTGTAAAAAATTTGGTGCGTGCTATGTTGTTGGAGAGATGGTTTCCGTCAAGGGTTTATATTTTTCCCCGCAAAAAGCGTTGGATTTGCTGAGTATAACTCCCAAAGAGCGCCCAATGGCAATTCAACTTTTTGGGAGTCAGCCGAAATATTTTGAATATGCTTTGCCAAAAGTCCTTAAATCAAAGCCTGATATAATCGACATAAACATGGGATGTCCTGTTCCAAAAGTTGTAAAAACCTTAAGCGGCTGCATGTTGATGAAAAATCCAGAATTGGCCGAAAAAATCGCAAAATGTGTTGTTAAAAATTCGCCAGTTCCGGTGACAGTCAAAATTAGAAAGGGATGGGATGAAAATAGTATAAATGCTGTTGAATTTTCGAAAAGAATGCAAAATTGTGGAATTAGCGCAATAACAATTCACGGCAGGACAAAAACCCAGATGTATTCTGGAAAAGCTGACTGGGAAATTATTGCAAAAGTCAAAAATAGTCTAGATATTCCTGTTATTGCAAATGGTGATGTTTATAGCCCGGAGAGTGCAAAAAAAATGTATGATGTGACGGGGGCTGATTTGATAATGGTTGGGAGAGGAAGTTTTGGAAGGCCTTGGATTTTTAGCCAGATTGCAAGCTTTTTAAAAACAGGCAGATATGAGCCGGATCCTTCGCTTGCCAGGCGGATGCAAATAATGTTAGAGCATATACGTCTAATATGTGATAATAAAGGGGAAAATTTAGGAATGAAGCAGGCTAGAGCTCAAGCTATCAAATATTTTCGAGGAATAAAAGGCGCCGCAAGATATCGAGAAATATGTTCTAGATTGACAACTTTTTCTGAAATTTATGAATTAGTAAAAAATATATCAAATGATTGTTATTTAAATAATGGAGGGTTTTAATGATATGAAACAAAAATTTAGTAAAAGAAAAGTCGCTTTAGTTGGAACCGGCATGGTTGGAATGAGCTATGCCTATTCGATGCTGAACTCAAATGGCGTTTGCGATGAGCTGCTTTTAATAGACGCGAATAAAGAAAAAGCAAAAGGGGAGGCGATGGATTTAAACCACGGGTTGGCTGTCTCAAATTGCGCCATGAAAATATACTCTGGGGAATATAGCGATTGCGCTGATGCGGACATAGTGACGATATGTGCTGGTGTTCCGAGAAAACCTGGAGACTCTCGCTTGGATCTGCTTGGCAAAAATGCTGAAATTTTCCGATCAATAATCGATCCTGTTATGGAATCAGGCTTTGATGGGTGCTTTTTGATTGCAACAAACCCCGTTGACGTTATGACATACATAGCTCAAAAGCTTTCAAAAATGCCTGCTAATCGTGTTATTGGAAG
>CADAPX010000093.1 GCA_902789925.1 Oscillospiraceae bacterium
AAGTCAGCTCCGCCCGCTCACAACTATCTGTAATATTAAACCTTTCTCGCCCTCCAGCCTCTTTGAAAGCCTCCGTAACAAGCGGTAGGTTAACGTTCGCAAGAGGTTGCCCTTTAATCCTCTCTTTGATCACGTTTTAAAAAACAATGCAAAACAAAGTCAGCTCCGCCCGCTCACAACTATCTGTAATATTAAACCTTTCTCGCCCTCCAGCCTCTTTGAAAGCCTCCGTAACAAGCGGCAGGTTAACGGGATTAAAGCTGGGGCATATTACCAGTTGTCACGCTTGCTGACCTTGGCTTGTCATTGGTTCTTTGAGAGAGGAGGCGCTTTAAATCAGATTAGATTGCATGGTTAAATTGTGAGCCGGCGGCGTTTATCCAGCTTTTGCATTGTTTTTTTAATTTAGTTGAGGATTGCTTGAAAAAGTCAGTTTTTTTAAACCAAATTCTGATATTTTCAAAATAAGGGTTAATGGAACAAATATAACCCAAATCTAAAATTTTTTAATTTAGTATTGACAAATATTTACAATTGGTGTATAATAAAGTTGGTTATAATTTTGTATTTACAAATTATAGCTAAAATAAAATACATATTCAAAAATACTATAACAAAAAGGAGGTTTTTAGTATGAATTTAAAAAATAAAATTGCAAGAAAGGCTTTGTCATGGCTTGTTTCAATCGTCATGATTGTTTCGGCAATTGGCTTTGATCTAAGCTTTTCGACCTTTGCAAACGAACAACAGGAGATTGATTTTTGCATCGACAAAATGAAAAATCTTCCAACAGATGATGAATTTTTGGACCAAATGAGAAAATTGCCAACGGAGGAAGATTTAAACCAGTCGAGACATGAAGAAATTTTTCATTCTGACGGATCGAAAGACTCTGTGGATCTGGATGAAAAGGAAGTCTATGAAGAGATTAAAAAAACTGTTGATGAGTTGACAAAGGAATTTGAAATTAAAGAGAGCGCGGAAGAAATGCTGAATTTTGCAGATAAACTTGAAGAAGAGTGTGACAAAGAAAAAATCCAAACAGAAAATTCAAACGACCTGCCGGCAAAAATGCAAAAAGCTGACGCTATATATCGATGGGTTGCCGAAAATATACACTATGATTTTGAAAGCCGTGATTGTGACAAGACCTTGGCCAAGCGCAAACCTCAGGATGCATATTTTGTTTTTTCCGAAAAAACTGGCGTTTGCGAAGGATATGCAAGACTTTTAAATTTGATGATGAGGATGGCGGAAATTCCATGTATGTATGTACATTCAATTCCAAGTCCCGCGACAGTCCCATACAACACTCATGCATTTAACGCCGTTTACTTGAAAGACCAAAGCCAAGACCGCAAAGGTTGGACTCTTCTAGACTCTTGTTGGGCTTCTCCCCACGGATCAGATGGAGACGCGCAGATAAAGATATACTTGGACGGAGAAATGCATTTTTCCAAAAGAGACGTAGAAGATGCTCTAGCGGCTGAAAATGATTACACAAATGAGCTTTTTGATGAATTTAAAATTTCTGAAAACGGTTTGGAAAATCCAAGTCAAGAATTAATTAATGACCTGAACAAAAAAATTCCCGATATTTTGCAAAAATTAAACGAGAAGTATAAAGACAGCCCACATTTTGAAACAATTGAATTTTTTGATGTATGTGACAGTCTATATTTTAAATATAAAACCGATCTAACCGCAGAGCAAGCAAAACAGGCCAAAGATAAACTTAAAGAGCTAAACGAAAATCGAGCGTTTGAATACTTGGTTAATCAGCTTACAGGAAAATCGAAAATAGATTGCACATATAAAATATTTAATGAAACATCTAATAATATGACCATCGAAGATTTAAAAACGACATCAGACATTGCGCGTTCTTTACTGCCTAGATTTAAAGAAATCAATGATAATAACGAAAAAATTGAAAATTATTGCAATGAATTGGAAAAAATTTATATAGATCTTTTGTTCCCAAATCTGAACGAAATTGAAGAAAAAATTGAAAAAATGAAGGAAGATTTAAACAAAAAGCTGGAAGAGCTCAATGAAACATATAGCGATATAACAACAATTAAAAACATCAACCTCTGCATCGAAAAAGATGATGAAGGGTTCCAAATATTTGGCGAATTTGACGCAGGACTGACTGAGCAGGATTTAGAAACACGATTTGAACAGTATAAAGACACCCGCGCTAATAAAGCGAAGGAACTTAAGTTTGAAGAGTTTTTTCCAGCGTTTTACAAAAAAGACCAATCGTTTAAAGAAGCCAATGAAAGCATATTTCTTCATGGACTTCACAAAATTTCAACATTGGAAGATTTTGGCCCTCCTGACGCCTCTTCAATTGAAGCATATTTAAAAATAAACAGTCCAGCTTTGGATGGACGTGAAAACGAAGCCAAGTTAAGCTTAGCTGAGCCATATCTTTGGTCTAAAATTAAAGGTGAAGATATAACTGAAAAAGTATACAAATTTTTTAACAAGATCACTATTTCTGACGATGGCATTAAATTTGGAGATTCATCCGTATATCATAACACACACAATTTAGAATTTTCTATACCAGGTTACATCGAAAGTTTGACAATTGAAGGCGACGCAACAATAGACACTTCAAGTATTAGACACGACAAAATCCAGAAAATATCACGCTGAGAATGGAATTTTATATCACACTGTTAATGACCAGATCGGAACAAAAGGCGAACAAATTGGTGAAATAGACCAAGGCGTTGGATGACTTTAAATCCAAAATTTAAAAACAGGCAAGCACAACTTGGCTTCTGGCTTGCCTGTTTTTTATTTGTTTTATATGCATATTAGCTCTTTTGGCGATTTGGTTAGATTTTCACAGCCTTTTTCACAAACCAAAACCATGTCCTCAATCCTAACGCCATATTTGCCACTTAAATAAAGCCCCGGCTCAACAGTTATAACCATGCCACAAGACAGCTTGCAAGACTCTTTTGGCGATAAAGAAGGCTTTTCGTGTATGCTAAGGCCAACTCCATGCCCCAAACTGTGGCCAAACTCTTCATTAAATCCAAACCCATTAAAATATTTTCTAACCAAATCATCTATATCACAGCACATCGCCCCAGGCCTTAGGGCCTCCAAAGCAAGCTTTTGCCCAGATAAAACCAAATCATACAATTTTTTCTGATCGTCCGAAGGCTTGCCGCAAAAAATCGTCCGCGTCATGTCGCTGTGGTATCCATCGATCAAAGCCCCAAAATCCATCGTTATGAAGTCGCCTTTTTGAATCTGCTTTGAAGAGGGAGTCCCGTGCGGAAGCGAAGAGTTTTTCCCCGAGACAACAATCGTTTCAAACGAAAGCCCATCAGACCTTTCCATGATAAACCCATTGAGCCGACGAGCAATTTCAAGCTCCGTCTTGCCAGGCGAAATAAAACTCAAAATGTGTGAAAATGCAGCGTCTGCAACCTCCTGGGCGGATTTTATTTTTTCAACCTCCCCCGCCGATTTAGTCATCCTCAGCCTCGAAATTATTGCATCCAACCCGCCATCAGTAATGAAATTAATGCTTTTAAATCTTTTCTGATATTTATCGAAAGTTTCAACCGTGATATCCCCAGCTTCAATCGCAACATCGCGACAGTTTAGCTTAAAGAATAATTTCTCCAATTCATCATATAAATTTTTAAAAAGTATAACCTCAAAGCCTTTTGCTCGCGAAACAGCCATTTCATAGTATCTAAAATCAACAAGCAAATAGGCCGCGTTATGTGTTATGACTAAAACACCGGCAGACGAAGAAAATCCAGTTAAATAGCGCCTATTGACATCGCTGCCAACCATTGCGCAGTCAACATCATCCGGCAACTCTTGCATGATTTTTAATAACTGATCCATAATATGTGAACCTCTTTGAAAATATACAAACTCAAACTAAACTTTTCATCGCAGCAACCGCTAAAAAATAGCTGTGTTTTCCAAAGCCAACTATGCTGCCCGCGCAAACAGGCGTTATCACGGACTTGCTCCTGAAATCTTCCCTGTTATATATGTTAGAACAGTGGACCTCAACACACGGAATGTGAACCGCGGATATCGCGTCCCTAATGGCAATGCTGTAGTGTGTGTATGCTCCGGCGTTGATTATGATTCCGTCAACCTCTTCCCTAGACTGCTGGATCGCATCAATGATCTCCCCCTCGCTGTTAGACTGAAACACTTCACATTCAAGCCCAATCTGCTCGGCGCTGAGCGTTATTTGCTGGTTTATCGACGTTATGTTTTCCTTTCCGTAAATCGACGTCTCACGAATCCCCAACAAATTAACATTAGGACCGTGTATAATCAAGATTTTCTTTTTCCCAATTCGATTTTTCAAAAAAATCCTCCTTGTAAAAAATCACAAAATATTTTAGCTATTTACAAAAACTCTCATATATGTTCTTCATCTTCTGCGCATCTTCCGCCTGAGTTCCTGAAGATTCGCATATAAAAATCGGCGACAAATCGCGCATTGCGACAAGCTTGGCCAAAGGCTCAAACTCAGGGCCATATTTGTCATCCTCAAAGGTTAGATGTTTCTTTTCTCCCCCTGGAATGGTGTACTGTATTTTAGAAAAATGTGAATGAAAAACCTTTAATCGATCAAAACCCAGCCTGTTCTCTATTTTTTTCAAAATTTTAGAATATTCATCAAAACTGTTAACTTTTCCAAACGTCCTGGCATTCAAATGTCCAAAATCAACGCAAGGGATCATGTTTTCCGAAATTTCGCAAAGCGACAAAACCTCATCAACATCCCCCAGCTGATTGACTTTTCCCATAGTTTCGGGGCAAATGGATATGTCTTCAAGGCCTTCTTCCTTCAAAGCCAAAATCGCGCTGGAAATCGTTTTTTTCGCCAACTCAAGCGCTTCCTCTCTTGGCATTTTTCCACACGATCCCGAGTGAACAACAACCCGATCCGCTCCCATACATTTAGCAACCCGAGCCGTTTGCAATATATATTCAACGCTGTTTTTTCTCTTGTCCGCATCCGTGCTTGATAAAGATATAAAATATGGCGCATGAATCGACAATTTTATACCATCCATAGAACGACCAAACTCAGCCGCATTTTCAGGCAAAATTCGAACTCCCCTGCCGCATTGATATTCATATGCTCCGAGTCCAAATTTTTTTAAATATTCGAAAATAGAGGTTTTCTTTTTGTCATAACTCTCGGAATTGCCAGCAGGCCCGAAAACAGCTCCCATCATTTCCTCCTGCTTTTTTTATTATTATAGCGAATTATTACCGGCTTTTCGAAAAATCTTCTAATCCTCCAGAAAATTCCCCTCTCAGCAACAAAAGGCTTAACCAATATGGTCCTAAAGCCGCTCAACCTCCCGCCGATTATGTCAGTGAAAACTTGGTCTCCAACGATTGCAACTTTGCTGCGATCGATTTTCAGCTTTCTCAACGCTCTTTTCAGGCCAAATGGCAGCGGTTTAAAGCTCATGGAAACATAATCCAGCTTTAAAGTTGACGCAAACGGACCAACGCTGCTTTTAAGATTGTTTGAAGCAACGATCAAAGATATTCCTGATTTTCGCATTTTTTCAACCCATTCCGAAACGCCTTTATATGGCCTATCGCTTTTATATGCTCTCAGGGTGTTGTCGACGTCGAGAACCAAGGCCTCAACCCCCAAGCCTTTCAAGAGCTCAGGAGTGATGCTAAATATTGAAGATAAATATAAATCCGGCAGTAACATTAAAAAAACTCCAACAATAAAAACTGCTTTTTTTAAGCCAAAATCACCTGAATTTGCGCTTTCTGGCCGCTTCAGACTTCTTCTTGCGCCTAACGGAAGGCTTTTCATAGTGCTCCCGCTTTCTGATTTCCGATATTATGCCAGATCTAGCACAAGACCGCTTAAATCGTTTCAAAGCGCTGTCTAAAGATTCATTATCCTTAATTCGAATCTCCGCCATCTCATTCCCTCCCTTTGCTCAAACCGCAGGGATTATTTCCCAACAAAAAATATACTCAATAACCACAAAACAATTATATTACACAAAAGAAAAAAAGTCAAGTTTATATTTCTAAAAATCCTCACCACAAACGCAAAGACAGGCAAGAAGACAAGGCTTTTGACAGGACTTATTAAAAAATTTTTTCCCATATCCATTGCCTTTAAGCCCTCGTGCATCTCCAGCATTTTTATTATACCACACTCATTCAT
>CADAPX010000094.1 GCA_902789925.1 Oscillospiraceae bacterium
CGGGGACCGCTATTTCAGACGCCGTATACCTCTCAAAAATATGCAAACAAGTTTATGTCATACACAGAAGGCATGAGTTCAGAGCTTCAAAAGCCGAAGTTGAAAACATGACTAAAAAGAAAAATATCAGCTTGAAACTGAACAAAGTCGTCTCTGCAATTAAAGGAAACGGCTTGGTTGAAAGCTTGGAGTTGAAAGATGTCGAGACAAATGAAAAACACGAACTGAAGCTTGACGGCGTTTTTGTTGCTATTGGATCAACTCCAAACAGCGAAAATTTCAAAAAGTGGGTTGACCTAGACTCTCACGGCTATATCGTAGCTGATGAAAGCTGCAAAACAAAAACCGACGGCCTGTTTGTTGCGGGAGATGTTAGGACGAAAAAAGCCAGACAACTGGTCACGGCGGCTTCCGATGGAGCGGTTTCAGCACTAGCGGCTGTTGAATATATACAAAATATAGACTAAAATCTAGTAACAAATGAAAAATATTTTAAAACCATCTTAAAAATTAATTCAACTTCACGCGATGAAAAACCTTTTTTCCTTTTTTTATCGTCAGCCCGCCTTCAAATTCACTTTCTCTCAGCAAAAGCTTTGGATCAACAATCCTCTCGCCATTAATCATGATCCCGCCCTGATCAACAAGCCTCCTCGCTTCTCCATTTGATTTACACAGTTTGCACGAAACAAGCAGCTTCAAAACGCCAATTTGTCCGTTATCAAAATCATCCTGAAGCAAAACTGTTGTCGGCATGTTTTCATCATCAGTCCCGCTGGAAAAAAGGGATTTCGATGTTTTTAAAGCGTCTTTCGCAGCAAGCTCGCCATGAACCATTTTTGTCAGCTCAAATGCCAAGATTTCCTTCGCTTGGTTTAGCTTCGAACCCTCCCATTTTTCCATAGACTCAATCTCTTCAATTGGAATAAAAGTTAACATTTTCAAACATTTTATCACTTCAGCATCATCAACATTTCTCCAATATTGAAAAAACTCATATGGCGAGCACTTTTTTTCATCCAGCCACAACGCGCCTTTTTGGGTCTTGCCCATTTTTTTGCCTTCCTTTGTCGTCAGCAAAGTAAACGTCAGGCCATAGACCTCCTGACGCTCAACCCTTCGAACAAGGTCTATCCCTCCTAAAATATTGCTCCACTGGTCGTCGCCGCCAATTTCAATTTTGCAGTTTAAATCTTGATACAGCCTCAAAAAATCATAACTTTGCATTATCATATAGTTGAATTCCAAAAACGAAAGCCCATGCTCCATTCGAGATTTTATACACTCAGCTGTTAACATTTTATTTACTGAAAAATATTTGCCAACTTTTCGCAAAAATTCGATATAGTTTAAATTTAAAAGCCAGTCTCCATTTTCAACAAATATCGCCCGGCCATCAGAAAAGTCAACAAAACGCGACATCTGCTCTTTAAACCGCTGCGCATTGCGTTTAATCTCATCTTTGTTAATCATTTGGCGCATATCTGTCCGGCCGGTTGGATCTCCAACCATAGTCGTCCCTGTTCCAAGAAGAGCTATTGGAATATGGCCGGCCTGCTGGAGGCGCTTCATGACGATCAGTTGCAAAAAATGGCCAACGTGAAGGCTGTCTGCAGTTGCATCAAAACCGATATAAAATCGACACTTTTCGTGTTCTAAAATCTGCTTAATTTTTTCTTCATTTGTCATCTGCGCAATCAGCCCGCGCCTTTTCAGCTCTTCAAAAACCGTCACCCAAAGCAACCCCTTTCTAAAATTCTCCACCGTCCAGCAAACACACGCACACCTAAATCAAGTGTAATTATACCACATTTTAATTTTCAAGTCAAGTAAATTTTTTTGTCTATATTCACCAAAAACATTAAATAATTTCAATAAAAATTTGTTATATTTGTCCCCTCAATCCTCTCTGTTTAAAATATATTGTTCTTTAATTAAAAACCCAGTATATTATAATATCCTTGGTTGTGTTCCAAAAAACAATGCAAGAGCTGGGTAAGCGCCGCCCGCTCACAACGGACCTTTAGTATTCAACCTTCCTCAAGCACAAGTCCAGTTGAAAGCGTTCGTGACAAGTGGTAGGCTGGCGTCCTTGAGTGCAGTCACGCTCACAACGGGCTTGAGTAGTTAAACCTTCCTCAAGCTCGAGTCCCTTTGAAAGCGTCCGTAACAAGTGGTAGGTTGGCGTCCTTGAGGGCTGTCCCCTTAATCGCTCCTGCTGAAAATATCCGATTCTTTAATTAAAAACCCAATATATTAAGCAATCCTCAATCGCGTTCCAAAAAACAATGCAAGAACTGGCTAAGCACCTCCATCTCACAACCGACTGTAATATTAAACCTTCCTCAAGCTCAAGTCCCCTTGAAAGCGTCCGTGAGAAGTGGTAGGTTGGCGTCCTTGAGGGCTGTCCCCTCAATCTCTCCTGCTTAAAATATCCAACTCTTTGATTAAAAACTCAGTATATTACAATATCCCTGGTCGCGTTCCAAAAAACAATGCAAAAGCCAATTTAAGTGCCGCCAGCTCACAACGGGCTTTAGTATTCAACCTTCCTCAAGCAAAAGTCCAGTTGAAAGCGTCCGTGAGAAGTGGTAGGTTGGCGTCCTTGACCAAAATCACCTCTTCCAGAAACTCGGCTTAAAAGCAAAAAAGCAAGAAAGGTTTAAATTTTGCCTTCCTTGCTTTTTGAAAAATGGGTTGATTAGATTCTAAAAAACATTAAAATTTAGTCTTTGCTGGCGTCAACATATCAGTAATATCCCGGTTATTGATTGAAAATTTAAAGTTTGAATTATTATCATAGAGCTTATTACCTATTGAAGGCTTTGTAATTGTATATTGATTGTTGACGATATCCAGCGTTATTGTGAGAATACATTCATATTGCCACTTATATGGATTTGTACAAAATTCAATTTTAATTGTATCAATTTGGCCGTCTCCACTGCTGTCGATACTTGTAATTTGTGTTTGATTAAACCAGTTATTCGCGTCTATGCTTAATGCAGTTTGTGAGAAAACCTTGTCAGCTCTATATGTGTACACAGCAGTGAATGAGCTGTTATAGTAGTCATCAAAACTGACAGTCAGCGTATTATCTGGGACAAAGGCAGCTTCAAGTATATGTTCATAAGCTGCCTCCAGTTGCTGTTGTTGTTCCATCTCAGGCGCTTTAATAACTCCATTTTTCCCCGTCCCAGCAAAAACATTCATTGGAAAGGTTGCAAAAGGTGAACCAGCTAAACTTGCTGCGAGCATGAGCGAGATGAATTTGCGGTTGATTTTACTTTGCATAATCATTACCTCCTAAAAATAATACCATTAATTTTAAGATTATTTTTTTCACCACCTTTTAGGACACTATGCACGAGATTTTGCGCAGGGAAGGCTTTTTAAGCACAGCCAAGCAGCCACGCCATATTCCCCGAAAAACCGCGCAAAACGAACAAAAGCACACTCTTCCTGACAACACATAAAGTGTCAGTAGAATGCGCTTTTGTCAATATGTATATGTCCCGGTAAAAA
>CADAPX010000095.1 GCA_902789925.1 Oscillospiraceae bacterium
CCGATTCACAAGCATTTTTAGCAGCATTCCAAGCAGCCTTAGCGTCGCCAGAGACGTCCTCGGGGGCCCTGAGATTCTTGGCGAATTCCTCGGCGGTCTTGGCGGCCATGGATGCGAGCTCGCTGTCCTTATCGACGCCGACGCAGGCAGCAGCCATAAAATAGAGGCTGGAGGCGCCTAATTTGATAGAGGCGGCCTTATGGTTGGCGATCAACCTGAACCTGTTAAGGAGGGCGTCAATGGGGTCGGGGTAGGAGGCTACGGCGGCTTTGCTGGCGGCGTCGGAGGCGTTCTCGGCGGTTTTTAAAATCCCACCAATGTCCGCAATTACATAGGTTTCTTTCGAAACTCCTCCAACCTCGACTTTAACCTTTAAAATCCCTGGATTTATAACCTTTCCATCCTCATCCAATACCGCATTCCCTTCACCAAAAACAGTTTGAGACTCAACAGTATAACTGGCAGTTGCGCCCTGTGGCTTGATGTTTTTAACATGCACACCCACATCAAATACTTCGCCATTTCCTAACTCAATTATATTATCAATGTCAAAATTCTTCCTCTTCCCGGCAAAAGAATTCCCAGCAAAAGCATTCATTGGAAAGCTCGCAAAAGGCTGAACTGCCAAAACAAGAGCAAGAGCAATGGATATTATTTTCTTTTTTACTTTAAATTTGTTATACATATAAATTTTATTCTCTCCTTAAATTTAATAAAACATTAATATAATCAAAATTAAATGTTTTTTTACTAAGCTCAAGCCAAAGTCCAAGCCCCACTTACACACACACAAGCCTGAAGCACAGTCACTTTCCAACAAAGCAAAACAGCCAACATATTCATATAAAAGGGCAAAACTATAGGCTCAGCTCAATTAAGTCATTGTAGCAAGTTTTCCATAGATTGTCAACCCCTTTTGATAAAAAAATCAAGCGTTTTTTTTAAGTTTTTTGGGTTATATTTGTCCCCTCGCCTCCCCTACTTTAAAAAACTGCTTTTCCAATGATAATACAGTGTGTAATTCAACCATCCTCGAATTCGTTCCAAAAAACAATGCAAGGGCTGGGTAAGCGCCGCCCGCTCACAACGGGCTGTAATATTAAACCTTCCTCAAGCGCAAGTCCCTTTGAAAGCATCCGTGAGAAGTGGTAGGTTGGCGCGATTGAGGGGCGGCTTAAATCACAGAAAGCTCAAAAAAACAACTTCAAGCGGGAAAGAAAACCTCCTTCCCGCTTGAAATCAAAATTTGAAACGATAATCATCCTTGACCACTATAACAAACATTGATCACTTCTTGCAAAGCATCCTCTCTTTCTTTGCATTTCGTGCAGAATATTAATTTATTGTCTTGATCCTCTAATTGAGTCAAAACAGCTTCAGCAACCCGGTATACCATATAGGCAGTTTTTAACTGGGCTTCCAAGTTAAACCCTCCCTCCAAAGCCGTTTTAGCATCTTCACAAGCATTTTTAGCAACATTCCAAGCGGTCTGAGAGGCAACGTTGCAGGCAGCTTTAGCGGCGTCGTAGGCGGCATAGTAGGCGATTTTGACGGCAGTTTTAGCGATTTTGGCGGCGGTTTTGGCATCTTTAGCAGTTTTGGCATCTTTAGCGGCTTTGGCAGTTTTGGCGGCTTTGGCAGTTTTGGCGGCTTTAGCGGCTTTGGCAGCTTCAGTGGCGTCATAGACAGCTTTAGCGGCGTTGGAGACATTGTAGGCGGCGTCGTAGGCAGCTTTAACGGCGTTGGAGACATTGTAGGCGGCGTAGGCGGCGTCGTAGGCAGCTTTAGCGACGGAGACATTGTAGGCGGAGTAGGCGGCGTCGTAGACAGCTTTAGCGGCGTTGGAGAAATTGTAGGCGACTTTGGTAGCAGTGTCGGCGGCATCTGCGGCATAAGCTAAAATTCCGCTAATATCTGCAACTATATAGGCTTCTTTTGAAACATTACCAACGTCAACTTGAAACTTTGCAACCCCCGGGTTTATAACCTTTCTATCAATATCAAATATCTCAGTATTAGCAAACAGATATTCAATAACATACTCGAAATTTGCGCCCTGTGGCCTGATATTTGTGACGTGGTCATTCACATTAAACGTCTGGCCAGGGTCCAATTCAATTACATTTTTAATGTCAAAATCACAAACGACATGTGGCGCTGTGGTTGCAGCATTCTTCCTCTTCCCACCAAAATCATTCTCAGCAAAAACATTCATTGGAAGACTTACAACTGACGACGCTGTCATAAACAGAGCAAGGGCAATAGATGTAATTTTCTTTTTTACTTTAAATTTGTTATACATATAAATTTTATTCTCTCCTTAAATTTAATAAAACATTAATATAATTAAAATTGAATGTTTTTTTACTAAGCTCAAGCCAAAGTCCAAGCCCCACTTACACACACACAAGCCCGAAGCACAGTCACTTTCCAAATAAAGCAAAACAGCCAACATATTCATATAAAAGGGCAAAACTATAGGCTCAACTCAATTAAGTCATTGTAGCAAGTTTTCCATAAATTGTCAACCCCTTTTGATAAAAAAATCAAGCGTTTTTTTAAAGTTTTTTGGGTTATATTTGTCCCCTCAATCGCCCCCGCTTAAAATATATGGCTTTTTAATTAAAAACCCAGTATATTAAGCCATCCTCAATAGAATTCTAAAAAACAATGCAAAGGTTGCTGAAAGCGCCGCCATCTCACAACTGACCGCGGTGCTTTGCTCTATTTGAAACGCCATCCCTTTCAAAGCGTCCTCAACAAGTGGTAGGTTAGCGTCCTTGAGGGCGCTCCCCCTCAATCGCTCCTGCTTAAAATATCCGACTCTTTGATTAAAAACCCAGTATATTAAGCCATCCTCAATCGCGTTCCAAAAAACAATGTGGCCAACAGCTTAAACCGCCGCCCGCTCACAACGGACTTGAGTATTAAACCTTCCTCAAGCGCAAGTCCAGTTGAAAGCATCCGTGAGAAGTGGTAGGCTTGCGTCCTTGAGCTCAACCTATCACGCTTTTTGACCTTGGCTTGTCATGGATGGATTCGAAAGAGGGAACAGTTTGAGTTAGAGTTAAACCTGCATGGTTGATGGTGAGACGGCGGCGCTTAAATCAGTCCTTGCATGGTTTCCTCAGAGTTTTTTGAGGACAACTTGAAAGAAACGGGGCCCAAATTAACCTCCCAGTCTTAATTAAAAAAGCATTATTGGGACAAATATAACCCAATCCAACATCTTTCCATAATGCTATGGCCTTATTCATAAAAAATTTATAAAATGTTTACATAAATTTAACAAATGTCATTCACTTATGGTGTATAATAATATTATAGACAAACACAAAGGAGATATTTTTAAATGAAAAAAAGTCTAAAATTAATTTCAGCACTACTCGCAGCAATGATGTCGATGACCATACTAACATCTACTGCTAGCGCAAATCCGCAAAAAAACA
>CADAPX010000096.1 GCA_902789925.1 Oscillospiraceae bacterium
TAGTTGCTTTAAAAATGATCGACGCCTCAATTTCAGCAGCTCGAAGTGAAGCAGCTGTGTCTGTTGAAAAAAAGGGATTTCCAGTTCCGCATCCAAATATAACAATCCGCCCTTTTTCCATGTGTCTCAAAGCTTTGCTGCGAATATATGGCTCAGCAACTGCCTGCATAGAAATCGCCGTCTGAACCCTAACATCAGCTCCGTGTCCTTCTAAAATATCCGCAACCGCCAAAGCGTTCATCGCCGTTGCAAGCATTCCAATTTGATCCGCTCGCGTCCGGTCCATAGCGCCTCCCGTTCTTCCGCGCCAAAAGTTCCCCCCCCCAACAACGACGGACACCTGCGCTCCCAAATCATGAAGATTTTTAATTTCTTTGCAAATTCTTGCGATACAATCAAAATCCAACCCAAATTTTTTTTGACCCGCCAAAGCCTCCCCGCTTAATTTTAACAATATCCTATTATATCTCAATCTCATCAAAACCCTCCAAAAAACCTGCAATAAAACTTACGCACACCCGTAAAATACATTTTACAACAGATCAAATAAAAAGTAAAGCATAAAATGATAAAAATTAAATTATTTATCAACTGCAAAAAGACACTAAATGCGTTAAAGGTTTGGGTTATATTTATTTCCATAAAATCTCTTGCTCAAAAAATTAGCTCTTTGTCGAAAATACCAAACAATTTCAAATATCCTTGAGCCGATTCTGAAAAACAATGCAAAAACCGAGCGCCCCGCCGCCAGCTCACAACCAACTATAATATCAAATCTTTCTCATTCCCCCGCCTCTTTTAAAATCTCCGTAACAAGCGGTAGGCAAACGTCCTCGAGCCAGTTCCAAAAAACGTCATCACACTTTTTAACCTTGGCTTGTTATTGGCGCTTCGAAAAAACCACGCATTTTAAATCAAATTTAACCACGCAGTTTATGGTTAGCAGGCGGCGTTTTTTTAATTGATTTTATGGCCTTTTTTAGAATGTTTTTGAGGGAGGGATGAAACGAGTGAATTTTTCTAATCAAATCTTGATTTTTTCAAAAGAAGGATTAATGGGACAAAAATAACCCAAATCTAAAATTTTTTAGATTTAATCCGCCTCTTTTAAAATCTCCGTAACAAGCGGTAGGCAAACGTCCTCGAGCCGATTTCAAAAAAACGTTGTCACACTTTTTAACCTTGGCTTGTTATTGGCGCTTCGAAAAAACCACGCATTTTAAATCAAATTTAACCACGCAGTTTATGGTTAGCAGGCGGCGTTTTATGAAACGAGTGGATTTTTCTAATCAAATCTTGATTTTTTCAAAAAGAAGGATCAATGGGACAAAAATAACCCAAATCTAAAATTTTTTAGATTTAATCCGCCTCTTTTAAAATCTCCGTAACAAGCGGTAGGCAAACGTCCTCGATATATTGGAAACCGCAAGTTCAAACAGACGTTAATTTTATTGGGATGATAGACCCACAAAAATAAAATTATTTATTTTTCAAGAATGCTCTTTGGGGGCAGAGTTTGAGCAGATCCTTTAGGAGAATTTCTATATTCTGCGACAATCAACGTCAACATGAGAAAAAATAAAGGCGTTGTTGAAATCATGCTTATGTTGAAAATTCCTTGAACACAGTAACACAAGGCCGATAAAACACACGCCAAAGCAGCCTCAGATTTGCACGCCATCTTAAATCCATAGTATAAAACAGTTCCGACTAAAAAAATATACATCAAAAGGCCCAAAACGCCATCCGTAACTAGATATTGCAAATACTCGTTATGCGCGCTGTCGAATTTTGGCAGCTGTCCAGACTGAATTTGCTCTGAATAATATTTGGAAAAAATGAACGAAACTGTGTCTGGGCCAAAGCCAAAAAAAATTTGAAAAAAATTAAATTTAAACATCGCAAAAATCAAACTAATCCACGCAACCCCTCGATTGCTCCCCCAGCTTTCAGAAAATCTAAAATATTTTCTAAACCCGTCCTGGCAAGAATCATTGCTTATAAAACTATAATAGACAAACAGAAAAATCAAAACTGCAATCAAAAAAATATAACCAAAAAAAATAGCAAAACGTATTCTTTTTATGTTATTTTCTATTATTTTTGAAAACGGCCTGACAAATGTTAACATAATCAAAGTAAAGATAAACGTTGCGATAAAAATTAAAATAAAATGGTCATTTAGGCGCCTCAAAATGTGTGAATATATGGCGCCCGGACCCCAAACCAGCCGAGAAATATGGCAAAAAATCATTCCACAACAAACCATCATAAAAACGCAAATCATATATCTCCTGAAACAACTCAAATTTTCAATTGAAAACAAAGACAAAACGGCAAAAGCTAAAAACACACCTAAAAAACCACTATCAGTGTTGGAACAGTATAGCGCAAAGCATCCAAACGCCGCCACAACAGCATAAATTGCAACATATATTCTGGACTTAAGTTTGCAAAACATGACCAAAAACACAGGCAAGGATATGCAGACAAATGTTGAAAAAAAGTTTCGATTGCCAATTGTTGAAATAAAAACACCTTTTTGCTCGCATGACACGGCGTTAAATGCGCCCAAGGGATCAATTCCAAAGCAATTTAAAGCCCCCAATAAATATGCACAAAATGAAGAAATTGCAAGCAATAAAAAAATCTCTTTAAAACAATGCTCTAAAAAACGTGTCATTATAAAATACATCACAGAATACAAAATTATTATAAATAAACCATTATATCTGTGAATAACTCCGAAAAATGTGTGTGGAAAGCACTCTGAAAAAAAGCCGGAAATTAAGCTAATGAGAAGCAATCCAACAACCGCAAAATCAGACTTTAAAACTTTGAAATTTTGCTTGATTTTTCCCTGATTTTCACGCCTAAAATATCCAAACAAAGTCCAGACCACGAGAAACATTTCACAGCCAATAAAAAACCAGAATTTTGCAATGTTTAAATTAAAATAGAAATTATTTATAAAAAATATGGGAAATAGCAAAAACATCAATGAAACAAATGCTAGACACCCAACCTCAACAAAGCCACATCTCCCAAGCGCAGAACCGAGGTTCATCTCCGGCCCCTCCTTGTAAACTCAAAGATCAGCGCGACAATTCGCTTGCCATATTATAAAGGTCTTCCGGGAACTTTTTCGTCATCTCCAAAGCTTCAGTTATATCAAAATCAACAATTTCATCTTTATTTAGGCCCAAAACCCTGTTTTTAGCCCCATCCGAAAGCAATTTAACAGCAAAATATCCAAGCCTTGCTCCAGCAACCCTGTCTCGGACGGTTGGGCTGCCCCCGCGCTGAACATGCCCCAAAATCGTTGCTCGACTTTCAACGCCAGTTGACTCTTCAATTTCTCTTGCAAGCTCCGTTACATTCCCGATTCCCTCAGCAACCATAACGATAAAGTGGTTTTTTCCGCGCTTCATGGCAAACCGGATTCTCTCAAACAAATCCTGCTTGTTAAACGGATGCTCCGGAACAACAATATAGCTGGCGCTGCAAGATATTCCCGCATTTAAAGCAATATAACCCGCATTCCGCCCCATAACCTCAACTACACTACACCTATCATGCGATGCTGTGGTATCGCATAACCTGTCGATCATAGTAACAGCGGTGTTGATAGCGGTGTCATAACCTATTGTGTAGTCTGTGCAGGATATGTCGTTATCTATCGTTCCTGGCAAACACACACACGAAATGCCAGCCATTGAAAGGACACGCGCCCCCCGAAAAGAACCGTCACCTCCAATAACAATCAACCCGTCTATATCATTTTTATCGCAAACTTCCTTTGCCTTTCTGACGCCTTCATCGGTTTTTAGCTCCAAACAGCGCGCAGAATATAAAATTGTGCCTCCGCGCTGAATGATGTCTGAAACGTCCCGAGATTTCAAAATCCTAACATCCCCCCTGATTAAGCCGCTATATCCTCTATAGACTCCAAAAACGTCAATCCCTCGAGCAATCGCAGACTTAACAACAGCATGTATTGCAGCGTTCATCCCAGGCGCATCGCCCCCACTGGTTAAAACCCCTATCTTCCTAACACTCAACCAAAATACCTCCACAACTCGCAAAAAACACTAAACCATCCTTATGTAATTATACACTCTAAAAAAACATTGTCAATCCAAAAACACACAAATTCAAAGACTAGCCCGCCAAATCGACTGACAAAAATTTTTATGTATGGTTAGGTTATATTTGTTCCAACAATCCTTCTGCTCAAAAAATGTTGTTTTTTCCAATAAAAACCTGTCTTTTTCAAACCGCCCTTAAGCAAATCCTAAAAAACAATCCCAACAAACAAATCAAAGCGCGGCCAAAAAACCATAAACCATGCTGTTTTATAACTAAAATAAAAA
>CADAPX010000097.1 GCA_902789925.1 Oscillospiraceae bacterium
TAAAAAATATGGAACAAAGCATTTACCGTGATATTGCTATGCGGACAGGTGGCGATATATATATAGGAATAGTTGGCCCGGTTCGCACTGGTAAATCTACGTTCATCAAAAAATTCATGGAAAAAATGGTTATTCCAAACATAAACAGTGAATATCGTCGGGAAAGAGCAAAAGACGAATTGCCACAATCTGCGGCAGGAAAAACCATCATGACAACCGAGCCCAAATTCATTCCGGAAGAGGCGGCAGAACTTGAGATAGGGGATAATGTTAAACTTCGAGTCAGGCTGATTGATTGCGTTGGATATATTGTTCCGAGCTCTCTTGGATATATCGAAAATGAAGCGCCGAGAATGGTCCAGACGCCGTGGTTTGAAGAGGAAATTCCTTTTAACATGGCCGCGGAAGTTGGAACGCAAAAGGTTATTAACGAACATTCGACGATTGGATTAGTCGTGACTAGTGATGGGTCGATAAGCGACATACCTCGAGAGGAATATGAAGAAGCTGAAAATCGCGTTATTGCAGAGCTAAAACAAATTCAAAAGCCGTTTGTTGTTTTGTTAAACTGTCTGGATCCGGAGTCAAAATCTGCAAAAGAAGCCGCGCAGAGGATGAAACAAAAGCATGACGTTGATGTTGTTTCGCTAAACTGCCTGGACATTGAAGAAAATGACATTTGCAATATCCTGGAAAAGGTTTTATATCGATTTCCAATTCGTCAAATTGAGGTTGATATTCCCAAATGGGTTGCGCTTCTTGATTCCCAGCACTGGCTAAAAAATGATATATATGGTCATATAAATTCAACTTTTAACAGGCAAATATTTATAAGCCAAATATCGAGCCTTGTTGGCCAAGTAGAAGATTCTGAAAACATTTCAAAAGGCATTTTTGAAGGGGTTGACTTGGGAACTGGAATCGCTAAAATAATAATAAAACTCAAAGATAATTTGTTCTATAAAATTTTGGGGGAAACAACAGGAATTGAAATAGATGGCGAAGCGGGGCTTATGCCATGCATGATTGAATTGGCTCAAATTAAGAAAAAATATGAAAGAGTTGCAAGCGCATTGGAAGAAGTTGAGGCAACTGGATATGGAATCGTTATGCCGACTATGGATGAGCTCAAGCTTGAAGAGCCCAAAATTGTCAAGCAGGGAGGAAGATATGGGGTTAGGTTGAAAGCAGAAGCGCCATCAATACATATGATGAAAGCTAGCATAACAACCGAAGTTAGCCCAATAGTTGGATCTGAAAAGCAATCCGAAGAACTTGTTATGTATCTTTTAAATGATTTTGAAGAAAACCCACAAAAAATTTGGGAGTCTAATATATTTGGAAAATCGCTCCACGAATTGGTTAATGAAGGACTTCATAATAAGCTTTATAGGATGCCGGCGGATGCGAGGATGAAACTTCAAGAAACCGTTGAAAAAATAATAAACGAGGGATGTAATGGCCTGATTTGCATAATAATATGACCTATGATTTGAAATATTATGACTGTTGCCAAATTTTAAATATATATCTCTAATTTGAGAATATAGGGAGATTTAATTTTATTTTGGCTGTTGACAAATATTTTAAAATATGTTATCATTTAATCAGGAAGTTTTTAATTTTAGTTTTCAGCTCCGGAAAGGTTGATTAAAATTGATTGAGGAAAGAAAAAAAGAATTCATTTCATTTATGATTGAGTCGGATGTTTTGAAATTTGGAGAATTCACAACCAAAAGCGGAAGAAAAACGCCATACTTTATCAACACTGGCAACTATAGAACGGGCCGCCAATTCAACGTTTTAGGGAAGTTCTATGCGCAAATGGTTAAAGAGTCTGGCTGCGAATATACTGCGATATTTGGACCGGCATATAAAGGGATCCCGTTGGCTGCGTGCTGCTCAAATGCTCTATACTCTCAGTATAATCTAGATAAACCGTTTTTTTTCAACCGCAAAGAAGTCAAGGACCACGGAGAAGGCGGGTCTCTAGTTGGATATGCTCCGAAAGATGGGGACAAAATCGTTATCGTTGAAGATGTTATAACGGCGGGAACAGCGGTTCGGGAGGTTATTCCAATTTTGAGGTCCTGCGGGGAGATATCCTGTAAAGATATGTTTATTTCTGTTGACAGGCGAGAAATCGGCCAAAATTTTAATAAAACAGCAGTTGATGAGGTTCGGGACGAATTTGGGATTAATATTCACTCCATAGTCGACGTCAATGACATTCGAAAATATCTAGACGGGAAAGCTGAATTTGAGAATTATTTGGAAAAAATGGACGAATATATGAAAAAATATTGTTTAGTGTAGCTTTTTAAAAATATATAATTAAAACAACAAATCATCAGCAAATCTAAAGTGGCTGGTGCTTTTTTGTTGGTTTAAAACCGAAAAAATTTGAAACCGCGACTGGACCTATAAGCCGAATTCTGTTTATGTGACAATCTATCTTAACATTGCGTTGCCGCAACATTTCAGCCATCCTTCGAGAACGCCGGACAAACGATATTCTCAGCTGATGTTGCACCGAATAGGGTTTACATGGCAACACGGTTCCCCGCGTTCCGGTGAGCTCTTACCTCGCCTTTCCATCCTTGCTCAAAAAAACACTGAGCGGTCTATTTCTGTTGCACTATCCCTAGAGTCGCCTCCGCCTGCTGTTAGCAGGTATCCTGTCCTGTGGTGCTCGGACTTTCCTCACCCTCAAAAAGAGCGCTGCCACACAGTCCACTCGCGTGAAGTGATTATACCACGATAAGATGTGATTGTCAAGTGTATATTCAAAATTTTTTGAAAACGTTTGTTGGGTTAGATTCGTCCCCTCAATCACTCCTGCTTAAAATATCCAAATCTTTGATTAAAAACCCAGTATATTAAGCAATCCTCAATCGCGTTCCAAAAAACAATGTGGACAACAGCTTAAACCGCCGCCGGCTCACCATCAACCATGCAATTCAACCTCATTTAAAGCACCCCCTATTTTAAAGATCCCTTGAGAAGTGGTAGGTTAGCGTCCTTGAGGGCGGTCCCCTCAATCCTTCTGCTTAAAATATCCGACTCTTTAATTAAAAACCCAGTATATTATGATATCCTCAATGGCGTTCCAAAAAAACTCCAAGCGGGAAAGAAAGCCTTCTTCCCGCTTGGAATCAAAATTCTTCCGATTATGTTTTTGATGTTTCACTT
>CADAPX010000098.1 GCA_902789925.1 Oscillospiraceae bacterium
AACGAAATTCAATAAAATCATCAACGCTAAGTATTGTTTTTTTTTTTTTTTTTCCTCCAGCAACAGATTCTAATGTCTCATTGTTTGAATTTTCATTGTTGTCTTTCATTTTAGACACATCCTTTCAAGGATTTTCAGAGAGGCCTAGCTATGCCCCACTTTTGCATATACAAGAAGGCCTTGTCTCCATATTCACTTTCGACTCGATTGTAAAGAGCAGACCATTCATCTCGTGTACGGTATCTACGACCTTGTATATCTTTAATATATTTAGGAGGCTTAGGTATTTTTTCTTCATCTTTATCACTGCTCCAAGGCCATTTAATGCCTCCGGAAACAGATTCTAATGCCTCATTATTTAAATTTTCTTTGTTATCGCTCATTTTAGACACCTCCTTCCCAAAAAATTAAAAATAAATATGTAAAACTAGGGTTTTTGTTTTTGTGTTAGGGTTTACTACACCCCCAGCGCATTTTTCAGACTGTTTATTTCTTGCTGACTGTACGTACCGTCTTTTTCCATAGCTTTTAAAAATGATTTTGGATCATATTTTTTAATAATCCCCGGAGCGGCAACATTAAAGTTATCCCTTATGACTTTTTCTTGTTTCTCTGACCATTTAGGCTGCCAAGGCCACCTAAAACCTCCAGCAACAGATTCTGCTGCCTCATTGCTTAAATTTTCATTGTTGTCTTTCATTTTAGACACATCCTTTCAAAATAAAAAATAAATATGTAAAGTTCGGTTTTTGGGTTTTGCTTTAGGGGAGTTTATTTTATGTTAAGACCTTTTTTTATTTCAGCTATTTCGCTTTTTGTGTAGTGATGTGATTTTACTATCAAGGCAAAAAATTGATGTGGATTATACTTACTCATGGCGTCCTCGGCCAAACCATGGAGAAATTCCTGCATAAATTGTTTCCGTTTGCCTATATTCCATGTGTTGATTTTTCCCCCAGCGACCGATTCTGTTGCTTCATTGCTTAAATTTTTTTCGTTGTCTTTCATTTTAGACACATCCTTTCAAAATTAAAAATAAATATGTAAAACTAGGGTTTTTGATTTTAGTTACTGTTCAGTTTGTAAATTCTATTGAAATAATCCCGAACGTCATCATCTAAATCGAATGCGTTTATCAAGTTGCGTATAGGTCTGGCTTTTTTTGTCCTTGGCTCCGGAGATTCAGTAAATGCAATACAAATTCTCGGGGACTGTCGAAACTCAGAGCCGCTTGTTGAATATAATCGTTAAAACTGCCAAGAGTCGCGAGGTCCTCGGGAGTCCAATCTCCTCCTCCAGCAACAGCTTCTGCTGCCTCATTGCTTAATTCATTGCTTAAATTTTTTTCGTTGTCTTTCATTTTAGACACATCCTTTCAAAAAAATTAAAAATAAATATGTAAATGCTTTGGAATTTTTCGATTTTAGTGATTTTTAGTTACTGTTCAGTTTGTAAATTCTATTGAAATAATCCCGAACGTCATCATCTAAATCGAATGCGTTTATCAAGTTGCGTATAGGTCTGGCTTTTGCTCCGGAGATTCAGTAAATGCAATACAAATTCTCGGGGACTGTCGAAACTCAGAGCCGCTTGTTGAATATAATCTTTAAAACTGCCAAGAGCCGTTAGGTCCTCGGGAGTCCACCTTCCTCCAGCAACAGCTTCTGCTGCCTCATTGCTTAATTCATTGTTTAAATTTTCTTTGTTGTCTTTCATTTTAGACACTTCCTTTCAAAAATTTTTAATTTGGGAATTTTTATTAAAAAACCCCTAAAAATATGATATCACATTTCGCATTAAATGTCAACATTAAATTTTAATTTTTTTTATTCTTGATAAATTTTAATTGTTGTGATATAATGAATTATCTTTGTTTTGCTTGGAGTGTTTTTTTAATGACAATAATAGGGATAGATCCTGGGTATGCTATTGTTGGTTGGGGCGTTATTGAATATATAGATTCGCGCTTTAAAACGCTTGACTATGGCTCAATAACAACTCCTGCTAGGGCAAATTTTCCATCAAGGCTGCAAATGATATATGAAAAGCTTTTTAAAATTCTAAAGGTTTATAGGCCGAGCGAAATGGCGATTGAAAAGCTGTTTTTTTCGCAAAACAAAACAACCGGAATTGATGTTGCGCAGGCTCGGGGAGTCGTTTTGCTGTCTGCCAGACAAAACAATTTAAATGTTTTTGAATATACTCCAATTCAGGTTAAACAAAGTGTGGTGGGATATGGAAGGGCTGAAAAAAAGCAGGTTATGGAAATGACAAAAAGGCTTTTAAAGCTCAAAGAAATCCCCAAGCCTGACGACACTGCGGACGCTCTAGCAATCGCCATTGCGCACGCGCACAGCTGCTCATCACGGCTTATAAAACTTTTTAAGGAGAAAAAATGATATATAGTTTACAAGGCAGGTTGGTCTGTTTGGAGCGAGTTGAAAGTTCATATCAACTTGCAATTGAATGCGCAGATGGGGTTGCTTTTGAACTCAAATCAACAGCTCTGACTGCAAGCCGATGTCCTGGGATTGGCGAAAATTTAAAGTTATATACACATTTTGTGGTTCGAGAGAACATGGTTGAGCTTTTTGGATTTTTTGATTTGCAAGAGAGAAAATGTTTTAAAATGCTGATCTGCGTTTCTGGAGTTGGGCCGAGTTTTGCGCTTTCAATTTTGTCCGCTATGTCGCCAAGTCAGCTTAGCGCCTGCATTTGTTCGGGAGACAGCAAAACTTTAACCAAGTGTAAAGGGGTTGGAATAAAAACAGCAAACAGGATAATTTTAGAGCTAAAGGACAAAATTGGGGACATGGTTGAAAAAGATCATCAGGGCGCAAAAAATGTTCTGGATGGCGAAATTTTAAACAATTTTGACGAGGCGATCGGCGCTTTGGTTGCTTTGGGATATAGCAAAAATGAAGCTTCTTGGGCTGTTGGGGGGCTTTCTGGGGAAATGAGCTCGAGCCAACTGATTAAAGAGGCTCTGAAGGTTTTGTCGACAAAGTGACGTGTGTGTGTTAATATGCGCGTGCCTAGTAATAATTAAATTTTGGAGTGAATAAAATTGTTTGATAAAGATATGGATTTTGAAGCAGGACTGACCCGGCCGGAATTTAAGCCGGAAGACGTTGATTTTGAATTCACATTGCGCCCAAAAACCATGGCGGAATATATCGGCCAGGACAAAGTCAAGCAAAATCTTTCAATATATATAGAAGCGGCCAGAAAGAGGGGAGACGCTTTGGATCACGTTTTGCTCTATGGTCCTCCCGGTCTTGGCAAGACGACTTTGGCAATGATAATATCAAACGAGCTTGGCGTTAATATACGCATAACATCCGGCCCAGCAATCGAAAAGCCCGGGGATTTGGCTGCGCTTTTGTCAAACCTTAATGAAAATGATGTTTTGTTTATCGATGAAATACATAGACTTGCGCGGCAGGTTGAAGAGGTTTTATATCCGGCAATGGAGGATAACGCAATAGATATTATGATTGGAAAGGGGCCTTCTGCTCGCTCGATTCGCCTTGATTTGCCAAAATTCACTCTCATCGGAGCGACAACCAGGGCTGGCCAAATTTCATCTCCCCTTAGAGACAGGTTTGGGGTTATTTTACGACTTGATTTATATAGCCCCGAGCAGCTTAAATTGATCATTATGCGAAGCGCAAATTTGCTTAAAATAGATTGCAAGCCGGATGGAGCATATGAGCTTGCAAAGCGCTCTAGAGGGACCCCGAGAATAGCAAACAGGCTTTTAAAGCGATCGAGAGATTTTGCTCAAGTTTTGGGAGACGACGTGATAGACTATGAAATCGTTCAAACAGCTCTCAAGCGGCTTGGAATCGATGAAATTGGGCTTGAGCCGCTTGACGTCAAAATGCTAAAAACAATAATTGAAAACTATTCCGGCGGCCCGGTTGGGCTCGAGACCATTGCGGTTTTGCTTGGAGAAGATCCGGTGACAATTGAAGATGTGTATGAACCGTTTTTGATGCAGAAGGGTTTTTTATATAGAACGCCGCGCGGAAGGTGTGTTGCGCCGAAAGCGTATGAATATTTGAAAATTGAGCAGTTTGGCCAACAAACAATAGGATGATTTATTTTTGATTTATTATTATTTTTTTGAGAGGGTATTTTGATATGGGAAAACTTTTTGGAACCGACGGAATCAGAGGAATCGCAGGGACAGACATTTCGTGTGATCTGGCCATGAAAATTGGAAGAGCAGTTGCATATGCGCTAACCAGACGTCAGAAGAAAAGCCCTAACATATTGATTGGCAGGGACACTCGGATTTCAGGTCAAATGATCGAATCTGCGCTTATTGCTGGGATTTGTTCTTCTGGGGCGAATTGCTGTTTGGGAGGCGTTCTCCCAACCCCTGCTGTTTCGCTTTTGGTCCAAAAGCATGGCTTTGATGCTGGAATAATGATCTCTGCGTCGCATAATCCGATGGAATTTAACGGAATAAAAATATTCAACGATGTTGGATTAAAGCTGTCTGATGAGCTGGAATTTGAAATTGAGCAGTATATTTTAGACTCTAAAAATCA
>CADAPX010000099.1 GCA_902789925.1 Oscillospiraceae bacterium
GTTTCCCAAACAGTTTTTTATCATATCAAACGTCCAGCCGGTTCGCTTGATCAAATCCGAACAAACCCCATATGCAAAGTATCCCTTTGCTCTAAAATCAGATCTAAAAAAGTCAGTGTATGTTTCTCCTGCAACTTTTGAAATTTGGCCAGCCAAGTCTTTCATAGACAAATTTTGCTTTTGCTCTTGGGAAAAACCCTTTTTAACGAAAATCTCAACATCGCGAAGGCTTATCAGATTACATTCCAACAACTTTTCGAGATAATCAGCTTCAGAACACTCTAAGTGCAAAGCTCTTGAAACATCCAGCGCCTGAAAAAATATTTCCCGTCTGGTTAAAGTCAATTGTTTATAGTGAGCCCAATAATTTTTCGTTATAGCAGATAATTTATAAATATAATCAAAATTTATATCCTGATATATTTCTAGAATATTTTTCATTTCATCAAAATTTAATCCACTCAATCCTAAAAACTCGTCATATTTTGATTTTTCGATATTGTGATTTTGCAGATAAACATCCTCCTGATTTTCTTGATTTTCCTGATCATTTTGCTGCAAACCTGGTTGCGCAAGAGGAATATTTGCTTTTTTATCGCTGGCACTGGCGCAAAGCGAACCGGCTCCAGTCAAAAACATGCTTCCAATCAAAGACACAGCTAAAAATTTCCTAATATTTTTTAAATTCATTATTCATACCTCACATATTTTATATTTATACCACAACGTTGCAATGAGAAGGATTATAACATAAGTTCCTGCTGATTTCAAGACATTTTTTGTAAAAAAAACGCCCCAATTTGTTAATGCTTCCAATATTTTCTGTCCATGCTTCTATATTGTATGGCCTCGGCGATGTGTTTGCTTTCGATATTGTCGCTGGAGTCTAGATCCGCAATAGTCCGCGCAATTTTAACAATTCGGTCATATGCCCTTGCGGACAGGCCCATTTTATCAAAAGCATTTTTCAACATCACTCTAGCAGAATCGGTTAAAACGCAGTATTTTTTCATTTGAGAGCTTGAAAGGCGCGCATTGTTGGAAAATTTATGATTTTTATATCGATTATATTGAATCTGACGAGCTTTTTCAACTCTGGCTCTGATTTTTTGGGAAGATTCTTCTTTTTGACCGCTTGTTAATTCGCCAAACTCAACCGGAGCAACTTCAACATGAATGTCGAGCCTGTCAAGCAGAGGGCCAGAAACCTTAGCCAGATACTGTTGAACTTTAAATCTGGAGCAGGTGCACTGCCTGACAGGGTGGCCAAAATAGCCACAAGGGCAAGGGTTCATAGCTGCAACAACCATTATTGAGCAAGGATATCTCACGCTCGCAGACGCCCGTGTTATCGTTATTTCTTCGTCTTCGATCGGCTGTCTCAAAACTTCTTTAACATCCCTTTTAAATTCCGGCAATTCATCCAAAAACAAAACGCCGTTGTGGGCCATTGAGATTTCACCCGGCCGAACATGTGGCCCACCCCCTGAAAGCCCTGCAGTTGAAATAGTGTGGTGTGGAGCTCGAAAGGGTCTTGTTTTGATCAAGGGTTTTTCGCTTGAAATTTGGCCGGCTATGGAGTGAATCTTGGTTATTTCAATTGCTTCGCTAAAACTCAATCGGGGCAAAATTGTCGGCAGTCTCTTTGCAAGCATGCTTTTTCCGGCCCCAGGCGAACCAATTAGCAAAACATTATGCCCGCCAGCTGCAGCGATTTCCAAAGCTCGTTTAGCCAGTTTTTGACCTTTAACATCACTAAAATCAACATCAAACTCCGGCGAATCAAACCCTTGATCACTAAAACACGTTTTTGAAATACAATTTTCACCTTTTAAAAACCTGATTAATTCATATATATTCTTCACGCCAAAAACATTTATGCCTTTAACAACCCCTGCCTCGCAAGCATTATATTTCGGAACAAAAACATTATCAAATCCAAGTTTTTTAGCTTCAATGACCATGGGCAAAATTCCTGAACATTTTCGAACATCTCCCCCCAAAGAAAGCTCTCCAAAAAAGCAGGATTTTTTAAAACCAACGTTAATCTGCCCGCTTGCCTTCATGATCCCGAGCAGTATTGGCAAATCATATAGCGGCCCAATTTTTTTAACATCCGCCGGAGCTAAATTAATAACTATCCTGCCAGTTGGAAAATCATATCCGCAATTTTTAAGCGAAGCCCGGACTCTTTCACGACTTTCTTTAACCGCTGCATCCGGCAATCCGACCAATTCAAAAGTTGGCATACCAACCGAAACATCAACCTCAATAGTCACCATATATGCACTCAGTCCAACCAGTCCCATACTGTTCACTTTACACAACATTTTATCGACAACTCCCGCAGCAAAATCCTCAAAAAGGGAATAAAAGGAAAAATTTTGTAAAATTTTGTAATCTAGCTTGGACGTCATTATATCACAAAACAATTGAACATGCAAACAAATTTTTGACCATAAAAAATATATTTTGCTGGGTTAGATTTGTCCCTTTAGTCCCGTTATTTGAAGGGGCTTGTATTTTGATTTAAATGCTCTCTAAAATTAAGCCATCCTCGATTACGTTTAAAAAAACAATGGAGCTGGCAGTTTAAGCCGCCGCCCGCTCACAACGGGCTTTAGTATTAAACCTTACTTAAGGGTAAGTTCCTTTGAAAGCGTCCTTGATAAGTGGTAGGCTGGCACCCTTGAGCTTCCCGCTCACAACGGCCTTGAGTATTCAACCTTACTCAAGCACAGTCCCTTTGAAAGCGTCCGTGACAAGTGGTAGGCTTATGTCCTCGAGAGCGGTTGTGTTTACAACTAACTGTAATATTAAACCTTCCTCAAGCAAAAGTCCCTT
The DNA here is from genome assembly GCA_902789925.1 of Oscillospiraceae bacterium. Classification (GTDB taxonomy): domain Bacteria; phylum Bacillota; class Clostridia; order Oscillospirales; family Ruminococcaceae; genus RUG12519. The sequence goes on from CADAPX010000099.1 coordinate 2,845, forward strand.
TGAAAGCATCCGTGAAAAGTGGTAGGCTAATGTCCTCAAGCCGCCCTCTCACAATGAGCTTGGTTATTAAACCTTTCTCAAGCATGGCTCCTTTGAAAGCGTTCGTGATAAGTGGTAGTTAAGCCTCCTCGAGCTGCCAGCTCACAACTAACTGTAGTATTAAACTCAACTCAAGCGCAAGTCCCTTTGAAAGCGTCCGTGATAAGTGGTAAGTCAATGTCCTTGAGCCGCCCTCTCACAACGGACTGTAATATTAATCCCGCTCAAGCACAGTCCCTTTGAAAGCGTCCGCGACAAGTGGTAAGTTAATGTCCTCGAGAGCGGTTGTGTTTACAACTAACTGTAATATTAAACCTGCTCAAGCGTAAGTTCCTTTGAAAGTGTCCGTGACAAGTGGTAGGCTTATGTCCTTGAACTTCCCGCTCACAACTAACTGTAATATTAATCCCGCTCAAGCATGGCTCCTTTAAAAGCGTCCGTGACAAGCGGTAAGTTAATGTCCTTGAGCCGCCCGCTCACAACGGACTTGAGTATTCAACCTTCCTCAAGCGCAAGTCCCTTTGAAAGCGTCCTTGATAAGTGGTAGGCTGGCGCCCTTGAGCTTCCCGCTCACAACTAACTGTAATATTAAACCTTCCTCAAGCA
>CADAPX010000100.1 GCA_902789925.1 Oscillospiraceae bacterium
TTTAATATTACAGTTAGCCCGGAGCGGGCGGCGCTTTTTCAGCTTTTGCATTGTTTTTTAGAATCTGGTCAAGGAAGTTTTAATTTTTTTGGGTTTTTTAGTAAAGAGCGTGGAGTTTTAAGCAAAGAATTTTATCGGGACAAATATAACCCAATTTAGCAATACATAAATTATTCGAAAATTGTTGTTAAATGTTTTTTAGACAAGCTGTTGCTGTTAAATTTGCTTTTTAAAATTTTAATAATTTGTTAATTTTTTAAATATGAGCGCTTGTAATTTTTTCTTTTTTGTGGTAGAATGTTTCTGGATGATGTTTATTGAAAAAACGCGGTGGATTGCTCATTTTTGGAGAGGAATTAAGATTATATGGATCAGTTATCTAATTTTTTCAACATTATTTGGAGCGTTATTTTATCTTTTGAATTGACAGATTTGATCGACATATTGATGATTTCATATATAATTTACAAAATGATTCAGATTTTGCGCGAGACCAGGGCGGTTCAGCTGATTAAAGGGCTCTTGCTTTTGTTTATTTTTGCGTCTATTGCAAAATTTTTGAATCTGAAAACCTTGGCTGCAGTCACTTCAAACATCCTGCTTTGGGGGCCTTTGGCGATTGTCATTCTTTTTCAAAATGAGCTGCGGCGTGTTTTGGAACATGTTGGGCGCGTTAAAATGGGTGGACGATTCAGAAATTTTCTATTTAGTGAACATTCAAGCAATAAAACCAAATTTGATCGAATTATATATAAAATTGCCAATGTGTGTGAAGATATGTCTAAATCAAAAACTGGGGCCATTATAATTTTTGAGCGAAAGACAAAGCTTGCAGACATTATAGAAACCGGCGTTGAACTAAACGCAGACATAAGCGAAGAGCTTTTTTTAAATTTATTTTTTAAAAATTCGCCGCTTCATGACGGAGCAGTTGTTGTTAGGGACAGCAAAATCATCGCTGCTGGTTGCTTTTTGCCCAAGCCTTCAAAAGAAGAATATATATCAAGGGGTTTAGGCTCAAGACACAGGGCGGCAATTGGAATGAGCGAAATTTCAGACGCGATTGTTTTGGTTGTTTCCGAAGAAACCGGCTCAATTTCTGTTGCTGAAGACGGCGTTTTAAAGCGAGATCTCAGCAGGATTGACGTTATTTCATATTTAAAGGACGGCTTGGTTTGAGCAATATGTGGCGCGGAAAGGTGTATGGAAAAAATGAATAGATTCAGTTTGGATAGGATTTTTTCTAATAAAAAGTTTGCGATTGTTGTTTCGGTTTTTGTTGCGATTATTGCTTGGTTTATCGTTGTTATGGTTAGTGACAGCGGGGGAGTTGTGACTGTATATGACGTTCCCATAACTTTTGCAACTGAAAAGACCAAGGCGCAGCAGCTTGATCTGGACGTCATCAGCATAGAGCCGCGATCTGTTGCGGTTAAAATTCGAGGTCCAAGGTATAAAATAGGCCTAATAACTGAAAAAGATATTGTTGTTTCGCCGGTTTCGATGATCAACGTGACAAGTGACGGAACATATAACATATCTTTGGTTGCAAGCTTTAAAACTCCTCAGAGAGACATCTATATTGATTCAGTCATTCCGGAGTCTGCAAGTTTTGTTGTTGACGCGTTGGAGACAAAAGTTGTGACGCTTTTAGCTGATGCTCCAAATGTCAAGATTGAGCCGGGGTATATTAGCGATGAATCTGTCTGTCAGCCTGAAAAGCTAGCCTGGACGAGCTTGATTATATTAAACTTGAAGTTAATGCGAGCGCGAGCCTGAATTCTTCTAAAACTTTTGAAGCTGCTTTAAAATTTATATCTGTTGATGGCGTTGAGATGGACTCTTCACTTTTTAAATATAACAGTGATATCGAATTTAAAGTCAGCGTCCCTGTCTATAAAGAAAAGCAGGTTCCTTTGAAGGTTATGTATAAAAATGCGCCAAATCACTTAAACCTTGATTTGCTCAATGCGTCGATTAGTCCCTCAAGCGTTAATATTGCGGGCTCTCCGGATATGCTTGATAATATAAGCGAAATAAACATTGGATATATTGACTTGAGAGAGCTTGAGATTGGCAAAACTTTTTCATTTTCGCTTAAAGTTCCGTCTGGATATAAAAATGTTGATCAGGTTGATTCGGTTGATGTTTCGTTTGATTCTGGCAATTGGGGCGCTAGAAAATTTTCGATTGATGACATTAAATTAAACAATGTTCCTGCTGAATATGAGGTTCGAGTTGATTCCCAGGCGATTAGGGATGTTAGATTTGTTGGACTTGTGGATTATCTAAACAATCTTGACGTCGCCGACATAACCGCGACTTCCGATCTTTTAAATGTTTCGGTTAAAGAAGGAAAGCAATTGGTTCCTGTTTCAATCGGGATAATCAACAAAGACGGGGTTTGGGCTGTTGGAGAATATAAATGTTCGATAACTGCAAGAAAAAAATGACTTGTTGTTTAATTTAATGGAAGGGTTAAAAAAATAATATGGCAATTTTTGTTCCTCAAATTTGTGTTGGCCTTGATGCTGGAGAGCCTGAGGCAATTTCGAAAGCAGCTCGGATTTTGAAAATTAATTTTTGTGATGTGAAAAATGCGAGCATTTGCAAAAAATCTGTTGATGCGCGAAGAAAAAACAACATAAGATTAGTCTACACAGTTTGCTTTGAATTTAAAGACCCGGGAAAAGAAAGAGCGATTTTGAAAAACGATTCGAGGGCCATCTTTCGGTCTTTTGAAAAATCATTGGACATTAAGTTTGGAAATGAAAAGCTTGAGGGGAGGCCGGTTGTTGTTGGATTTGGGCCTGCTGGAATTTTTGCTTCATATATTCTTGCCAAAAATGGATATCGGCCTGTTGTTATTGAGCAGGGGGATAAAGTTGACGCAAGGGTTAAAAAGGTTGAAAAATTTTGGAGTGAGGGTGTTTTGGATGGAAGGACCAACGTCCAATTTGGAGAGGGCGGAGCGGGAACATTTTCTGACGGAAAACTCATCACGCGAATTGGCGATCCGCTTTGCAAGCAGGTCATTGATTTGTTTTTAAAACATGGCGCTCCGATCGACATAAAAATAAGAGCCAGGCCTCATATTGGGACGGATTTGCTTCGAAAAATCATAAAATCAATCAGGCTTGAGATCATTTCGCTTGGGGGAAAGATTCGGTTTAATGAAAAGCTCGAGCTGATCAATTTTTGCAAAGACAGAATCTGTTCAATCGCAACGGAAAAAGACCAAATAAAAACGAATGCTTTAATCCTGGCCATTGGCCACAGCGCGCGCGACACATTTGAAATGCTTGCGCAAAGCGGCGTTAAAATTCAGCCTAAGCCATTTTCGGTTGGGGTTCGGATAGAACATCTGCAAAAAGACGTTGAAAAGGCTTTATATGGTGATTTTGCTGGGCATTTTGCGCTTCCCAGAGCAGAGTATGCATATTCACACAGGATTGGCGGCAGGGGAGTATATACTTTTTGCATGTGTCCTGGAGGGGTTGTTGTTCCGGCGGCTTCAGAGAAATTTGGCGTTGTGACTAACGGAATGAGTGAATATGCGCGCGATGGAGAAAATGCTAATTCCGCTTTGGTTGTTGGGGTTTTGGAGAAGGATTTTGGAAGTGGGCCTCTTGGTGGAATGTTTTTTCAAAGAAAGATTGAGAGGATGGCCTTTGAAGCTGGGGGTGGAAAATATTTTGCGCCAATAACAAATGTTGGATCATATCTTAGTGGGGCGATATATAAAGAGGGAAAAGTTAAGCCAACATATCATTGCGGAACGAAAATTTTTGATATAAACAAACTATTTCCAAACTTTGTAAACGACATGTTAAAAGCCGGAATCAGGCAGTTTGACAAAAAATTGAGCGGATTTGCAGAAAAAGACGCAGTAATAACTGCCCCAGAAACGAGGACAAGCTCGCCAGTTCGAATCCTTCGAGATGAAAGGTTTGTTTCGTCGGTTGATGGCCTATATCCTTGCGGGGAAGGAGCGGGATATGCAGGGGGGATAATGAGCGCTGCTGTTGACGGAATAAAAGTTGCGAGGGCGCTGATTCAAAGATTTGCTCCTGATTAAAGCTTTAGTTTAGATGTAATGAATTCAAGAATTTTAGAAAGAACGTTTGGCTTGTCGCTTTTGGGCTTTTTGTTATTGCCGCTAGAAACACCCACGTTCTCAAGCGCATTGTTATTTCCATCAATATTCAAACTATTGTGTGTGCTATTATCAATGTTAGTTACACTACCACTAGCATTAACTTCCCTTAAAGATTCTTTGTGTTCTTTAAGCTTTTTGCGATAGGTTTCTATGGACATACTGATACTGCCGAACGCCCCATTAGCATCTTTACTAATACCATAGAAAGTATAATTGTTCGCAGGAATACAAATAGGTTGAATACATTTCGCTTCTTTTAATTCTTTAATAAGTTCCACGAACTCCGTTTCTTTAGTTTCGGAAATATCTCTGGCTTTTTGTCTCCCTTCATTTAGCACTGTTTGCGGATTTTCTGCTTGACAAAGTTTCTCTAGCAAAGCTTCAGCGTCTTCAGATAATTTGATAAAATTCAAATCAAAAACCTCCAAATGTGATTAATTTTCCTTATTATAGCATTTACACTTAATGTTGTCAATGATTTTCGACATAAATCATCATAATATTTGCGGGGGCTTCATTTTTGCATTGTTTTTTAGAATAAATAATTAGGTTTGGGTTATATTTGTCCCATCAATCCTTTTTCTTGAAAATATCAGCATTTAATTTTAAAAACTAAACCGTCCTCAAAAGCGTGTTAATAAACAACGATAAAGCCGATTAAAACGCCGCCCGCCGACCATAAACCATGCAATTTAAATCCAATTTAAAATTTCGAGCTATTTCAAAAATCCCCTGGCAAACCAAGGTCAAAAAGCGTGACAAGTTGAAATGGACGTCGGTCTTGAGGGCGCCAACCTACCGCTTGTTGAGGGCGCTTTAAAAGAGGAGGGGGCTTGAGGAAGGCTAAATATTACAGTTAGTTGTGAGACGGCGGCAGGCCAGCAGTTTTTTGCATTGTTTTTTAGAATAAATAATTAGGTTTGGGTTATATTTGTCCCATCAATCCTTTTTCTTGAAAATATCAGCATTTAATTTTAAAAACTAA
>CADAPX010000101.1 GCA_902789925.1 Oscillospiraceae bacterium
GGTGAATTTTTCGACGCATATGTTGGTTATGGCGCCTCTTATTCCTTAGCCCGTGCTGCTAACTGTGCTGATACTTCCGATGATGAAATAGGTAACGCCGCCATTGCCGCCGACAACGACGCCGGCAACGCCGCCAACGGTGCAGAAAATAGTACTTCAGGCAGAGCTCCGTTTCCTGATCGGGCATCTCCGTGGGTTGCAAATGCTGAAACCGCTAACGCGTGGGCAGCCTCATACAACAATTCTGTTGGCGGGATCATAGGCAAATTAAAAGAAGCCTATGGGCTAAATAAAACTCCAGTTCAAAAAAAATGGCTTGTCGCCGCTTATGGTATGTCTAAAGTTGCGGCTCACATTGTGGCTCAAAGGCTTGCTGGAAAAGGGCTTGATCTGGAGGCTAGATTAAAAGTTGCATACGCTTGTTATAGGGTCGCTGAAGCTGTTTGGACTGAGCTAGGTAATAATCAAGCTAATCTTGATGCATGCCAAGCAAAAGCCGAGGCTTTGCAAAAAGTGATTGACAGGTTATATAGTGATAAAGTTGGGGACATTGCCGAACAGGCAGCAAAAGCATAAGGCTAAAATTTATGACTGTTTATCGTGATTTTTGATTTCAAGCGGGGAAGAACGTTCTCTTTCCCGCTTAGGGTTCGTTTTTTTGGACGTAGTCAAGGATATTATAATATGTTGTGTTTTTTTAGACAAAAAGCTATATATTTTAAGCAGAGAAGGGGGAGGAAACCGCCCTCAAGGACATTTACCTACCACTTCTCACGGATGCTTTCAAAGGGACTGTGCTTGAGGAAGGTTTAATACTAAAGCCCGTTGTGAGCGGGCGGCGCTTGAATTGGCTTTTGCGTGGTTTTTTGGTAACGCCATTGAGGATATCATAATATACTGGGTTTTTAATTAAAGAGCCTGATATTTTAAGCAGGAGCGATTGAGGGGGCAGCCCTCAAGGACGCTAACCTACCACTTGTTACGGACGCTTTCAAAGGAGCCGTGCTTGAGGAAGGTTTAATATTAAAGTCCGTCGTGAGCGGCCCTCTCAAGGACGCCAAACTACCACTTGTCACGGACGCTTTCAAAGGAACTTGCGCTTGAGGAAGATTTAATATTAAAGTCCGTTGTGAGCGGGCGGCGTTTTCCCAGCCCTTGCATGTTTTTTTAGAATGCAATTGAGGATATCATAACATACTGGATTTTTAATTAAAAAGCCATATATTTTAAGCAGGAGCGATTGAGGGGACAAATATAACCCTAACCCAAAAGCACAATAAATTTAAAAAAAATTAAAAAAACTATTGAAATATTATTTAGGATGTGGTATACTGTGAAAGTATTGTTATACAAGATGTGCGTTGAAGCGGGAGATGGCTGCGATTTTTGCGGGGAACTTCCGTGGAGTATGTCCGGTTTTTAAATCGGGCGGCAGGTTTTGATGGGGCTTTGGTGTGTCTTTTTTTGCAGAACTGTGCTGAAAAATTTTTAGCATAAGCTGCTGTGTCTGCAGGCTGTTTTCTTTGGAGCGTGGTTTGTTTACCAGCACATGTGACACACCCGGCAGCGTGTCAATGATTTATGCCGACTATATATGACTATATACAAATAATTTTTAAGGAGGCGAACAATTTGGCAGTTAAAGACAAAATCAGGATTAGGCTTAAAAGCTATGATCACAGAATAGTTGATGCGTCCTGCAAAAAGATAGTTGAAACTGCAACAAGGACGGGAGCTCAAATTTCGGGCCCAATTCCGCTCCCAACCAAAAAAGAAGTTGTGACTATACTTCGCGCTGTTCACAAAGATAAAGACAGCCGCGAGCAGTTTGAAATGCGGATTCATAAGCGCCTGATCGACATTTTGCGCCCTTCCAACAAAACTGTTGAGGCGCTCCAAAATCTAGACCTTCCTGCCGGTGTTGAAATCGAGATAAAACTTTAGGGATTTTGTTTTGATTTTTAAAAATTTAAGGTCAAGTTGGCAAATGTCCAACCGCTAACCGACAGGTCAAGTTGAAAAATTTTTTCAACCAATAACCAAGCTGATTTTTTCAGCAAACAAACAGGAGGAAGAATGATGAAAAAAGGAATTATCGGAAAAAAAGTTGGCATGACTCAAATTTTTGACCAGCAAGGAAAAGTCATTCCCGTGACTGTTGTTGAAGCGGGGCCTTGCGCTGTTGTTCAGAAAAAGACTCTGGAAAATGACGGATATGACGCAATTCAATTGGGATTTGATGATTTAAAAGCCTCGAGGGTGAATCGGCCGAAAATGGGCCATTTTAGGAAGGCAGACGCGGCGCCAAAGCGGTTTTTGAGAGAGTTTCGCTTTGATGATTGTTCTGGATTTGAGCTGGGCAAAATAATCAAAGTTGACGTTTTTGAAGCTGGGGATTTTGTTGATGTTTGCGGGACGAGCAAGGGAAAAGGCTTTGCTGGAACAATTAAGCGCTATGGAAACCACACCCTTAAGGCAAGCCACGGAACCGGTCCTGTCGCAAGACACGCTGGCTCTATGGCGGGAGCTTCAGATCCATCGCGAATTCCAAAAGGTAAAAAAATGCCTGGTCATATGGGTCATGAAAGGGTCACCATACAAAACCTTGTTGTTGCTAAGGTTGATGTTGAAAACAATTTAATTGCAATCAAGGGGGCTGTCCCGGGCCCAAAAGGCGGAGTCGTTATAATAACAAACAGCATTAAAAAATCTTGAGAAAGGAGGAAAGATTGATGTCAACTGTTGCAGTTTTAAACATTGAAGGAAAGGAAGTTGGCCAGAGGGTTCTTTTGGATTCTATTTTTGCGATTGAGCCTAATTTGCCTGTTTTGCATATGTGTGTTGTTAATCATCTTGCAAATTGCAGGCAGGGAACTCAGTCCACTTTGACTCGAACAGAAGTCAGGGGAGGCGGGAAGAAACCAAGGAGACAAAAAGG
>CADAPX010000102.1 GCA_902789925.1 Oscillospiraceae bacterium
ACATTATTGGAGTGTAACGGAGGATATGATATGGTGAAAAAAGGCCTCGGCCTATAAACTTCCCTAACCCAAAAACCCTAGTTTTACATATTTATTTTTAATTTTTTGAAAGGATGTGTCTAAAATGAAAGACAACAATGAAAATTTAAGCAATGAATTAAACGATGATGAAATGGAAGCTGTTGCTGGAGGGGGAAAAAGTGACTGGTCAAAAGCTCAAAAGACATTTCTAAAAAGTTATTTACAAAAATATTGTGGTCCCGGAATGAACGTAAATGAGGTTGTCTTAGAGTATTCTCCGAAAGAATTTTTAACATTATTGGAGTGTAACGGAGGATATGATATGGTGAAAAAAGGCCTCGGCCTATAAACTTCCCTAACCCAAAAACCCTAGTTTTACATATTTATTTTTCTAAAATGAAAGACAACAATGAAAATTTAAGCAATGAATTAAGCAATGAGGCAGCAGAATCTGTTGCTGGAGGAAATCTATCGGATTGGTCAGAAAATCAAGCAGAACAATTGGGAATGCTGCTTTTAGAAATGGACGATTGTAGTGAATCTGAGCTGTTCGAATATGCCAAGCAAATAATGAATACCTCTACTCCATCAGGATTCCTTAACGACCTGTATGAAATTGGATTATCAGAATGCGGTTCAAACCCAATTTCAAAGAAAGATCTCGATGCTAATATGGCTGACCTCAAAAAGAGATTTTCGTTGTGATGGACAACCATAACACAAATCCAAAACTAAACTAAACTTTACATAATTTTTAATTTTTTTGAAATGAGGTGTCTAAAATGAAAGACAACAATGAAAATTTAAACAATGAATTAAGCAATGAGGCAGCAGAAGCTGTTGCTGGAGGGGCAAGAAGTGACTGGTCGCCAAGGCAGATAGAGGTCCTTGAAATGTATCTAGACGAAAACGACAAAACAAAATCCTATCCCGATGAAGGTGTAGAATATATTGTAGAAAATACCACTCCCCAATTGTTCTTGCGCATAATAAAAAAAGCATATGGAGACACAAGACTCTACCGAAAGACTGCGGATTTACTTTTTCTCACTGATGTTCTGGACACATTAAAGGGACTTGGAGGAAGAGGGTAACATATACTCTTTTAGAACCTGCTTCGAGCAATTTTAGCGCTCGGGGCGGTTTTTTTACTTCACATTTAATTTAAAAATTTATTTTCAATTTTTTCAATATTCTACCCTTTTTTATCCTAAAGCGCTATATAATCATATGAGCCATAAAAAATTTATTTAGGGAGACTCAAAAATGAATTCAAGAGAAATAAAACACCAAATTGCAATGCTGTGTAAGGGCAATCTAAAAAAATATTTTGAGAAAGTTGCAATGCTTAATAAGTTAATATATAACCAAAAATATCTATCTGACGTTGAATTTATAGACAGAATTGAAAATTTTATATATAAAAACTGTCTAAATAATTAAAAAACCACCGCTACTTAAAGTGACGATGGCTAAAAACAACAAATATTTAGCTTAATTTTTATCCTTTAGTTTGCCCTATTTGACCCGTCCCACATAGTGTTTCTTCTTTGATTTGAGGTCTTGTCGAAAGCGGGATTAAAAGCATAGAAATTTTTGGAATTGAGATTGTCTTGAACAATTCTCAAAGCCTCTCCAAACCTTTGAAAATGGACAATTTCTCGTTCTCGGAGGAACCTTATTGGATCGATCACATCCGGATCATCCGCAAATCGCAAAATATTGTCATATGTCAGTCTTGCTTTTTGTTCCGCCGCCAAATCTTCGGTTAGATCTGCTATTGGGTCGCCGGTTGAAGCAAATTGCATCGCACTAAATGGAACGCCGTTTGCGTCAACAGGATATATTCCAACTGTGTGATCCATAAAATATGGTGCAAGACTTGAAGCTTCGATTTCTTTTTCTGTCAAATTTTTTGTGAGCTGGTGGATAATTGAATTAACAATTTCCATATGCGCAAGTTCCTCAGTTCCAATGTCAGTCAAAATAGCTTTAACTTCTTTATATGGCATGGCAAATCGCTGGCTTAGATATCTCAAAGATGCGCCTAATTCGCCGTGTGGACCTCCAAATTGACTGGTTACGAGTTTTGCAAGATTTGGGTTTGGATTTTTTATTTTAACGGGATATTCTAATTTTTTTTCATATTTCCACATTAAGCATCTACCTCCCAAGGCCATGGATTATTAACCCAACTGAATATGTCAGAGCTTTCAACATTTGTTGAATTCAGAGGGCCAAATTTTGATATATATTCGTCTTCTCTTGCTTGACTGATTTTTTTCAAACGATCATAGTGGTTAAGCGCAGCTTTATCGGAAGGGTGTGTGTCGAGATATAAAACTGTGTCTATCAGTGCAAAATCCGCGATTTGCAGGTTCTTCATCAACTCTTCCCTTTCATCCATCTCAAACAACCTCCTGTCCCAAAAAAGGCAAATCTAGTTCTTGAAAAATCGTTCCCCGCTCAAGAGCGATCTCGCTTCTATATATCCGTCTCCAACTTTGCCACGGAATGTATGCCATGCCAACCGGAAAATGCGACATATTGTTTTTATCGGAATTAATTATGCACGCATTATTGTTCGGAGACATATGCATGGTTCTGCAATTCTGCATATTATAGAATTGATTCAATTTTATCAAACTCCTTTCGATTTATTTTATGCCACACATAAAAATTTTGCTATTTATTTTTTTGCAAAATTGGGTTAGGGTTATATTTGTCCCCTCAAAATCTCCTGCTTAAAATATATAGATTTTTAATTAAAAATCCAGTATGTTATGATATCCTCGATTGCATTCTAAAAAACAATGCAAAAAATGATTTAAGCGCCGCCCGCTCACAACGGACTTAAGTGTTAAACCTCCCTCAAGCAAAAGTCCCTTTGAAAGCGTCCGTGAGAAGTGGTAGCTTGGCGCGATTGAGCAAGGGCGTCCACTCAGACAAAACTGCTAAAGTTGAAAAAAATTCTAAAAAAATTAAAATTTAGTGTTGACATTTGATGCAAAATGTGGTATCATAATTTTAGGGGATTTGTACTAAAAATCCTCTGAATTAAAAATTTTTGAAAGGAGATGTCTAAAATGAAAGACAACAATGAAAATTTAAACAACGAATTAAATGATGATGAAATGGAGGCTGTTGCTGGGGGGACAAAAGAGGACTGGACTCCCGAGCAAGTAAGCGTATTAAAGCAATGTCTTTATAAATGGAAAGAATGGAACACCAGAAAAATTCGTTAACAATATTTTCAATGGACTGATAGAAAAATGCACTTCACAGGCTGAGGCGGATGCTGCCAGCGCACTTGCGAGTCAGCTCAGAAAAGCTTTGTCTCTCAAGTAGGAGGATTATTTTAAATAATTATAAATTAAAGAGCATACTATATTCAATATTATAATGCCAATTAAGAACTTAAATATTTCCTCAAAGAGTTTTATCTTACATCAAAT
>CADAPX010000103.1 GCA_902789925.1 Oscillospiraceae bacterium
AAACCCAGGATCGTGTTCATCAAATCACCATAATACCTCACGGAGTAGCCGGGGGATATACTTTATCTTTGCCGGATCGAGACAAAAACTATATCTCAAAGACAAAGATGGAGGAATCGCTGGTTGTTTGGCTAGGAGGGCGCGTGGCCGAAGCTGTTGTTTTAAAGGAAATTTCAACGGGGGCTTCGCAAGACATTGAGCAAGCGACTAAAATTGCAAGAAAAATGGTGACAAAATATGGTTTCACCCAAGCCATGGGGCCTATAGTGTATGAAGATGATGACGAATTTTCTGGCCGTGGGTTTGGCGTCAAAAATTATTCTGAAACAACTGCAGCTGAAATCGACAAAGAAATCAGAAAAATCATCGATGCTGCCTACGATAAATGCCACGAGATTATAACAAAAAATATACATTATGTGCATATGGTTGCGCAGTATCTCATGAAATCTGAAACCATTAATGCGGATGAATTCGAAAAAATAATGACTGATGAAATAACCATGGAATATGTTGAAAATATGGAAGCAACCGCCGATGCTAATAAAAGAGCCGGTGGCGAAGAAGCTAAAACAAAAAGTGCTGATTGCGAAGAATTTGACGCTAAAAAAAATGACAAAAGTTAATAATAAAATAAAAAATTCCTGCCTCTTTGGATTGAGACAGGTTTTTTGATTTTATTTTGCTCGACTGAGCCGGGCTATGTTGCTTCTTTCGTTTTCATCAAGCTTTAGGGCGATAAAGCGAATTGTGTCTTGGTAATTTGGAATGAGCATGTGTTCTAAAGCGTTTACTTTGCGTCTGGTTTGCTCGATTTCGTCTGCAAGTATTGAAATTGTTTTTTCTTGTTCGGCTAATTTAACCAAATTCGGAAGGATATTTTCATATAAATTTATGGCTTCATCCAAATATATGCTGTTTTGCGACAGGGCGTATGAAATATTTTCGGACGAATTGAATTTTCTTTTCAGCGAGAAAGACGGCGTGCTGACGCCCATTATGTTTGAGGCTGAAACTTTAACTGTTAACTCCTGGCTTGGAATTAAAAGGGCGCTCCCAACGATCTGCTTGGAAGTTTGAGCCCGGGCCATCTCAAAATGCAAATTAGCATTTAATATATCCTTTTCAATTTTAATTCGAAATTGAGCGGTTTTTTTTGCTGTTTCCAAAAATTTTCGCATCAACCCATCGCGCTTATCCTTCAAGAGTTTATGGCCCCTCCTGGCCGTCAGCAGGCGATCTTTTAGTTTGTTTAGCTCCATTCTTGTTGGATTAACGTCCAAAACAGCCATATCACTCACTTCCTTTATAGTATTTATCTATGAATTTATAGTCGATTCGCTTTAATTCGCTTTTCGGAAGGATTGACAAAAGCTCCCAGCCAATTTGCATTGTTTGCTCGATGGTTCGGTCAGTGTAAAAACCTTGAGAAACATATTTTTTTTCAAACTCATCAGCAAATTTAACATATATGCGATCTATTTCAGACACAGCATCTTCGCCCAAAATTGTCATGAGCTCCTTAGCATCTTTTCCAATTGCATACGCTGAAAACAGCTGGTTCATGACGTCAGCATGGTCTGCTCTGGTTTTGTTTTCGCCGATTCCTTTGTCTTTGAGACGCGAAAGAGAAGGGAGGACGTCGATTGGCGGGACAATGTCTTTTCGATATAGCTCCCTGCTTAAAATTATCTGGCCTTCTGTTATATATCCGGTTAAATCGGGGATGGGATGGGTTTTGTCGTCTTCAGGCATGGTTAAAATCGGGATCATCGTCACGCTGCCTTCTTTGCCCTTGAGCCTGCCTGCTCTTTCATATAAAGAAGCAAGGTCTGTATACATATAACCTGGATATCCTCGACGGCTTGGAATTTCGCGTTTAGCTGCAGAAACTTCACGCAAAGCGTCCGCATAGTTTGTGATATCGGTGAGTATAACTAAAACATGCATCCCCAGGTCAAAAGCCAAATATTCAGCTGCTGTCAAAGCCATTCTGGGGGTTGCAATCCTTTCAATTGCTGGGTCATTTGCCAAATTTATGAAAAGAACCGTTCGCTCCAAAGAACCATTATTTTTAAAGTCCTCGATGAAAAAGTTTGATTCTTCAAATGTTATCCCGATCGCCGCAAAAACAACAGCAAAATTTTCCGATTTTCCCAAAACTTTTGCTTGGCGCGCGATTTGAGCTGCAAGATTTGCGTGGGGAAGGCCGCTCGCTGAGAAAATAGGCAGCTTTTGCCCTCGAACCAAAGTGTTTAGGCCGTCAATTGCAGAAACGCCCGTTTGAACAAATTCTTCGGGATAGTTTCTAGATGCTGGATTCATCGCTATTCCATCAGCCGGCATTTTCTTGTCTGGCAATATTTCCGGACCGCCGTCTATGGGCCTTCCCATTCCATCAAAAACTCGACCCAGAAGGTCTTTTGAAACCCCAAGCTCCATTGAGTGCCCCAAAAATCGAACTCTGCTGTTTTCGAGGTTGATCCCTGCTCCAGATTCAAACAGCTGAACCAAAGCGTTTGAACCGTCAATTTCCAAAACCTTGCAAAGCCTTTTTTCTCCATTTTCTAAAATTATTTCACCCAGCTCGTTATATGAGGCGTTTTCAACTTCGCGAATCAGCATTAATGGCCCAGCAACTTCGTCAATAGTACGGTATTCTTTTGCCATTATTCATCGCCTCCTTTTGCTAATTTGCCGATTTCTATCTCAATTTGCGTTGATATTTCTTTATACTTTTTGTCAATTTCATCATCGTTAAAATATTTAAAGCGCCCAATTTGTTCTTTGACTGGAATAGAA
>CADAPX010000104.1:0-2529 GCA_902789925.1 Oscillospiraceae bacterium
AAGTCCAAAGCCCTCCTAGTTATTATATCAGAAAAAATGCTTGAATGCAAATGTCCATATTCACACGACATGTATATGCATCCGGTCTGCTCAACCATGCCATAGTAATCGTGTATATCGCAAAGTCCACAAACTGAAGTCAATCGATTTTTAAAATCTTCATGAGAAACAGCTTCAGACGCAAGTTTTTTCCATCCTCCTCCGTGCAGCAATATTCCTTTTGAAAAGTCAAAATGTTTGTTTAATTTTAAAAGTTCTTGATAAAAATGCTTCCATATCATAAATGTGAAACCGAAGAGGAAAATTTTCTCATCTTTGTTTTCAGCTAAAAATTTTTCGATCGCATCAACGTTCAAGCTCATGTCGTCATTCAAAGCGTATGTCTTTTTTTTGCCAAAAATTGAAAATCCTAATATGCCGGCGCCTCTTGCCGAAAACATCGCTCGATTTTTTATAACCGACGGACTGTCTATTATGAGCATTGGCATCCTCGCAGAACCCGTGAACTCCGAAACAATGTTAACCAATGTCTTTTGCTGGTGGCTTGCGGTTTCTCGGTCTAAATATATTTTCGAAACAGCCTGGCCAGTTGTTCCCGATGAAGTCATGACCTTAAAAACCTCATCTTGCGGAACGCTTTTTAGCTCAAGTTGCTTAAAAAGACTGACAGGAATAAACGGCAGATCATAGTATGTTTTTACATTTTTTTCATCAAAATCTATCGTGTCTAACATATTTTTATATATCTCACAATTATTATAATGATGTTTAGTCAAATAAGCGAGATTTTTAGTTAGCATTTCAGTTTTTTGGGACCTATTCAAAGAAAAAGGTTTCAGATTTAAAATTTCATCATAGTTTATCATAATAGCCCTCCAACGCGGGATATAAAATTTTTCCTGATTCACTCCTGGGGATTTTTTCAATATGCAAAACCTTAAATGCGAAGTGGTGCAAAGACATTTTTGAAGATATAAATTTTAAAACATCATCTATTTTTTCTTGCTTATTTATGAATATATACATCTTGTCATCCACGCCACAACAAGCGCAGTCAATATCCTCAAACTCCAAGCGCAAAAGCTGCTCAGTTTCATCTAAATTAACCCGACTGCCAAATATTTTCAAGAATCTCTTTTTTCTTCCAACTATATAATAAAAACCATCCTCGTCAAATTTTGCCATGTCGCCGGTTTTCAAAACGCCGTTTCTTTGGTCTCCTTTGGCTAAATCATCAACACATTTTGCATATCCAAGCGTCACATTTTCTCCTCGATATATCAATTCTCCTTCAATCCCCGGCTCCGTTACAGGCTCCAGATTTTCGTCAACCAAGCTAAATTCCCCGCCAGGTATTGCGATTCCGATGCTGCCAGCCTTTGTTAAAGATTTTTCCGGAGGCAAATATGACATCCTCGCCGTTGCTTCTGTTTGTCCATACATAACAACAAAATTTTTGCCACTTTTTAGCGCATATTCTGCAAACTTTTTGTGTAGATTTAAAGATAATCGACCTCCAGCTTGCGTCATGGTCTGCAGATACGGCAAGTCCATCCTAAAAAACCTTAATTTGTCAAGCATTTCATATGTGTATGGAACGCCTCCAAAAGAAGTCACTCGAAAATCTTTTAATTGTTTCCAAAATTCTCTTTGCATTAGAGTTTTTTCAGTTAAAACCAAGCTGGCGCCAACCTTTAAATGGGTGTTGACAATAGATAAACCATATGTGTAGTGCATGGGAAGAGTGGATATGGATCGCTGGCTGGAGTCTAATTTTAAATACTTTATTATGGAATTTGTGTTTGATATTATATTTTTATAACTCTGCCTGACCAGTTTAAAGCTTCCGGTTGAGCCGGATGTTGTCAGCAAAAGAGCCAAATTTTCATTCAAATTATAACAACAAGTAAAATCGGTTTTAATCAAACAATAACCAACAATTTCACAAACAGTCTCATATTTTGAGAATAGTTTAGCTTTATCTTTTGGAAGCCATAAATATTTTGGTTGATATGTTTTTATTAAATTATTTGACAAATCTCGATCAAGGAGGCTATCAACCATCAAAGTCACAATTTTATTGTTGATAAAAGTGAGATACCCCAGCAGGCAGCCTAATGTGTTGCTGCAAAAATTAAAAACCAAACACCTGGACTCAAAATATCCTCTCAATTTTTCTGAAAGGCTGGAAAGCTCACTGTATGAAATTTCCCGGCCATTTTCTTCGATAACAGCAACATTTTCGCCAAATTCACTTAATCTCCACATCATATTTAGAGAGAATCTCCTTTCCTTTTTCGAACGAACTAAAATCTATAATGTCGTCAGTGTCGATCATTATGTCAAATTCGTCCTCCAAAGCCGCAATCAAGCTCATATGGCCAACTGAGTCCCACTCGCTGATTGCTTGATATTTAAGCCCTTTGGTTTGATCTGCTGTGATATTGAAAGTTTCTTCAAATGCCTTTATATATTTTTCTAAATTTGTCATAATAAATCTACCCTTTCATGTTTTTATATTTTAAAGCG
>CADAPX010000104.1:2556-5203 GCA_902789925.1 Oscillospiraceae bacterium
TATATTTTTCTAAATTTGTCATAATAAATCTACCCTTTCATGTTTTTATATTTTAAAGCGATTTTTTCTGCGATCTGCTCTGGCTCAAGTTCATATTGTTTTATCAAATAATCATAACTTGCAGCGTGTTTATATTCATCGCAAAACCCTATGATCAGCTGAGGAGGTCTTACGCTTTTTTCCGACAGATATTCAGCAACAGCCGATCCCAAACCGCCAATTTTGCTATGTTCCTCAACAGTGACCAATAATTTGTTTTTGCAAGATTGGTCTATAATCTGTGTGTCTAGTGGCTTTATAGTGTGCATATCAATAACTTTGGACTTGATAGAATATTTTTGGTCTAAAATTTGGGCTGCCTTTAAAGAATTATAGACCATTGTTCCAGTAGCGATAATGGAAACGTCATCGCCATCTTTAAGCTCAATTGCCTTTCCGATTTCAAATTCATAGTCTTGAGTATAAACCACGGGATTATTCATTGGGCCAGATAAACGCAAATATACAGGAGCGTCAATTTGTGCTGCAGCAATGGTTGCTTTAACGGTCTCTGTGCAGTCGGCGGGAGAAAGAATGATAATGTTTGGAATTGACCGAATAATCGCTATATCTTCAATGCTGATATGAGTTGGACCCAATATTCCGACAGAAACTCCAGCTGTTAGGCCAACCAATTTCATGTTCAGTTTCATATATCCCATATTTACTCTGACTTGATCTGCGCAACGTGCTGCTGCAAATGTGGCGTATGTTGTCGCAAAGGGGACAAATCCTTCCTTAGCAAGGCCTGCTGCCACTCCAACCATGTTTTGTTCCGCTATCCCACAGTTATATAACCTATCGGAATATTTAGATTTAAAGCGATTCAGCCCCGAGTAGAAACAAAGATCTGAAGTGATCATCAAAACTTTATCACTTGTTTGAGCCAGTTCATTTGCAGCAACCCCAAAAGCTCCGCAAGATCCAAGCCTAGACCATAATTTTATATTCGAACGTTTATAATCAATCACACACTTTGCACCCCTTGTTCTTCCATAGCTTGACAAAATTGCTGTTTAGTTAGGTGATTATTATGCCAAGTTGGGTCATTTTCCATAAATGAAACTCCCTTGCCTTTAATTGTGTTGGCAATAATTGCCAGAGGAAGATCGCATTTTGTGTTTAATGCATCTAAAATTTCCTCTTCACAATGGCCGTCAACACTCAAACAATTCCAGCCGAAATCCGCCCATTTTTTTTCCAAACTTTCCATGGATAAAACATCCTCAGTCGGGCCGTCATACTGCAAATTGTTTTTATCAACAATTGCAACTAAATTAGACAATTTGTAGTGTGATGAACATGCAGCAGCCTCCCAAACCGAGCCTTCATCACATTCCCCGTCGCCAAGCAAGACAAAAACTTTAGACTTTTCATTTGATTTTCTTTTTAAAGCAAGCGCAGTTCCGACTCCCAGAGACAATCCTTGGCCCAAACTTCCGCTGGAAAATTCAACTCCCATTCCAATATTGATGCTTGGATGCGCAAAAAGTTGAGTTTCATTTTTTTTAAAAGTTAATAAATCTTCTTCGCCGATAAACCCTGCTTCTTTTAAAGCTGCATATTGAGCCATAACTCCATGCCCTTTGCTTAAAATAAACCGATCGCGCCTTTCCCAAGATGGATTATTTACGTCATATTTCATAACGCCAAGATATAGAGCAGACATAATCTCAACCATAGATAATGCTCCCCCGATATGCGCTCCAACATTACCAACAGCATATGTCATTTTTATTATATCTATTCTGATTTTTTTAGACGCCATTTGACATTTTTTAATCAAACTTTTATCAATCATATCGACCCACCATCCACTCTAATAATTTGTCCATTCACAAACGAAGCTTTCTCACTTGCCAAAAAAACAGCAACATTTGCTATTTCCTCGGGGGTTCCAAGCCGTTTCATCAAAGAAAGATTTGTTATTTCGTTAATTGCTTTTTCTCCAAGAGATGTTGCCATATTAGAAGAGGTCAGCCCTGGAGCAATGGCGTTAACTCTAACATTATAGTAAGCCAGTTCTTTGGATAAAACCTTTGTCCAAGCAATTATTGCCGCTTTTGAAACTCCGTAGGCGCTACTGCCAACTCGCAAATTAAAGCCAGCATCTGACGCCATATTTATAATAAATTTATGAGATTGTGGTCGTTTTCTCCACTTTCTTAAAATTAGCTGAGTGAGTTCCATGTGTGAAAATAAATTTACTTCGAAAACGTCACGCATTTCCTTAATGCTTGTCATTTGGAACAACTTGCTGTGAATAATTCCAGCGTTGTTTATTATTCCATCAACATTTAAATCAGACTTTAAAACATCATTAAGAACAATTCGCATCTTTTGTGTATCGGTCATATCAAAAAAAATAGGAGTTATAGTCACGTCATATTGTAACGCTAGTTGTTTAATAAATTCTAAAAATTCATCGTTTTTTTCTCTGGCATGAGCTAAAATATTAGCTCCATTTTTAGCGCATTCAACAAGTATGGCTTTGCCTATTCCTCGATTAGTTCCTGTTATTAAAATGTTTTTTCCCTTTAGCAACACAATAACTTTCTCCTTGCAATAATTATACCGTGTGTTTTATATATACATGATATATTTTTTT
>CADAPX010000105.1 GCA_902789925.1 Oscillospiraceae bacterium
CTAAAAGAGCCTTTTAAAATTTTCATTGTTTCCTTGACGGCGTCTTCTATGCAGGATGTTTTGAGCCTGTTTGAAGTTATTGCATATGCTATCACCTCTGTGTCGCTGGTTCCGTAAAAAATCGCGCCTTCCAATTCAAATTTTTTCCTGAGTTCAGACGAATTGGTTATGTTGCCGTTATGCGCAATAGCAAGGGGGCCTTTTATGTGTTGAATGCAAAGAGGCTGGGCGTTGGAGAGGTTCAAAACTCCGGATGTTGAATACCTGACGTGGCCGATAGCCATATGGCCTTCCCCGAGGATTCGGATTTTTTGCTCTGTAAAGACTTCGGAAACAAGTCCAATGCCGCGGTGATGGGAAATAACGCCTCGATCATTCACAGCTATTCCGCAGCTTTCCTGGCCTCTATGCTGCAATGCGTATAGCGCAAAATATGAGCTTCTTGCGGGGTCTAGCGACTTTTTAGGAGACCATATTCCAAACACTCCACACTCTTCGTGTATGCAATTATTCATAATATTCTCTGTCCTTCTTAAATATATAATTTTATTTGCCAATAATTCTTTTTAACATCTCAAAATATGCTTCCTTTTCGCCGCCCAAATCCCTTCTAAAGCGATCTTTATCCAGTTTTTCGTGTGTGTGTGTGTCCCAAAAGCGGCATGTGTCTGGAGATATTTCGTCTGCTAAAATAATTTTTCCATCAGGCGTTTTTCCAAATTCAAGCTTAAAATCAACAAGTTCAACGTCAAATTTCAAAAGATATTCTCTTAAAAGCGAGTTGATTTTGAAAGCATATTTTTCAATCCTTTCAATTTCAAATTCAGTTGCAAGTCCAATAGACAATATGTGGTATGTGTTGATGAGCGGGTCGCCCAGATCGTCGTTTTTCAGGGAAAATTCCAAAGAGGGCTTTTTAAGTCTGGTCCCTTCTTCAACGCCATATCTTTTTGAAAATGAGCCTGCTGCAAGATTTCTGACAATAACTTCAAGCGGGATTATTTTAACTTTTTTAACCAAAGTTTCATTTTTTGAGATTTCTTTAACAAAATGCGTTGGTATATTATTTTTTTCGAGCATTTGCATAAAATGATTTGTTAGTTGGTTATTTATCGCTCCTTTTCCTGAAATTGTTCCCTTTTTTTCTCCATTAAAAGCTGTTGCGTCATCTTTATATGAAACGATCAGACAGTTTGGATCGCTTGTTTTGTAAACTTCTTTGGCCTTGCCTTCATATAATTTATTTAACTTTTCCATGGTTTTCCTCCAAAAGAGATATATTTTTGTTTTTTTCAATTATTTTATCTTGCATTGATTTTTTCATTTGAACCAATTTTGAACTGATTCCTTCATTATATACTCCTAAAATTTGCGCTGCCAATATAGCGGCGTTTTCAGCGCCATTTATTCCAACAGTTGCAACTGGAACGCCAGGGGGCATTTGAACGGTTGACAACAAGGAATCAAGGCCTTCAAGAGTTGCTTTAATCGGCAGGCCAATGACAGGAAGCGTTGTGTGTGATGCAATAACTCCTGCAAGATGCGCAGCCATCCCTGCTGCAGCTATTATAACTCCTATATTTTTGGAAATTGCAGATTTAGCAAAATTTGCAGCCAAATCGGGCGTTCTGTGAGCGCTAATTATAAAAACCTCCGTTGAAATGTCGATTGATTTCAATTTTTCGATAGCTTTTTTAACGACTGGGAGATCGCTATCACTTCCCATAACAATTGCAACTTTTTTTCCCTGCATTTTGAGCCTCCAAATTTGGGTTGATTATTTTTCACAAACACAAAAAACTGCAAAATGCTGCAGCTTTCTTATGGTTTGATTATTGTCTAGATGGGAAAAAGGGCGCAAAAATCCCGCAAAAACTTGCAAATAGCGACATATTTATCAAACAATTTTTCACGGGAACCGTCCCCCCCAGTTAAAAAAATAACACTCATACATTGTACAACAATTAAAATGAATAATCAAGGACTAATTTAAAATATTTTTTTGAAGGTTGCGCGGGCCAACAATTCGTATCAAGCAGTGTTGCTAAAATTCACATATTGTACTATTTTATTAGATTATATTTGTCCCCTCACCCTCTTACCTTAAAAATATCCAACTCTTTGATTAAAAACTCAATATATTATAATATCCCTGATCGCGTTCCAAAAAACCGTGCAAGTACGTGGTAAGTGCCGCCGGCTCACAACGGCTCGTGCAATTCAACCTTCCTCAAACAAAAGTCCCTTTGAAAGCGTCCGTGAGAAGGGGTAGGTTGGCGCCCTCAAGCCCGCTTGCTTTGAGCAAAACCGCTAAGCTAAAAAAATTTCCAAAAAAAGCTTGCATTTTGTCAAAAAGTGTGATATGCAGAAAAATTTTGCGAAAGGGGTTGACAAAAAGATGAAAATGTGCTATAATGAGAATCAGGAGTTAGGAACCACTAGCTCTACAATCAGTAATATTTCCGGCGTTTATTGTTATATCGTGTGTCGCGCCCCCTTTGACATTTTATGTGTTTCGAAGGAGGCGCGTTTTTGTTTGTTTTTCCCAGTTTTTTGGGGAGAAATATGCGTAGCCTGTGTGTCGTTGCTTAGAAAAACCCCGCTTGAGCTCAAGTCCCTTTGAAAGCGTCCGTGAGAAGGGGTAGGCTGGCATCCTCAAGGCCGCTTGCTTTGGGCAAAACCGCTAAGCTAAAAAAATTTCCAAAAAAGCTTGCATTTTGTCAAAAAGTGTGGTATGCTTAGGTGGGTGGAATTTGGAAAAAATTTTGCAAAAGGGGTTGACAAACTGATGAAAATGTGCTATATAATGGGAGAGGAGCCAGGAGCCAGGAGCCAGGAGCCAGGAGCCAGGAGCCA
>CADAPX010000106.1 GCA_902789925.1 Oscillospiraceae bacterium
CCTGGGATGGGTCGTGGCCTTCATTTTTTTGTGTTGATTTGGTGCTGAGAAAATGAGCGAAAAATAAAAATTAAATTTCTACCGTAGAGTAGATTCTTAAATTTTTACTTTTACTCAAAAATGATATTTGTTTGCAATTTAAATTTCTACTCTACGGTAGATTCTTAAATTTTTACTTTTATCAAAAAACGGTGTTTTTCGACTTATAAAAACACATCGGAAATCGGTAAAAATTGAAAAATCAAATTTCTACTCTACGGTAGAAACTTAACCATTTAAATTTCTACTCTACGGTAGAAATGGTATAATATAAATATTATAATAAAGAAAATGTCTTATTATTGAAAATATATATTATAGTTTTTGTTGTTTTTTTCAGGTTTAAACTTTTAGTAAAAGCTAAGCATACACCTATTTCCCAGGCCTACGCCGTAGGCATTAAAAAAATCCGGCTTCGAAATTTTAAAAAATAAATTTTGGATAAGTATAATTGATATCAGTTTCGTTGTGACTAATTTGAAAAATACTTGTTACTGGTTTTACTCCGCGCCGCCTCGCTGTGCCCTGCCCCCGACCTCGACCCTGCCCTGCTGATTTCGAAATCTTGGAAGTAACATAGTAAGCTTTTTGTTTTGCATCTACTTGAATCTTATCCATGACCGTCATTCCAGTTCTTTCCAATTTTTTGCAGACTTGAAAGTTTTGGTCCAATATAAAAACCCTGCTTGTCCGTCACAGACTTGCAGGGCGACTTGAGAAAAGATTTTCAGTAACTCAGAACATAATAGTCATGGTTCGGGTTCGGTGGTTGTGATTCTTATACGGTTTTTGGAATAGTGCCTGAATCGTGGTGATGGTCGCTATAAATTCGGCTTAATAATACGAAAGGCCATTTTTAGCCGTTCTGAGACGTTTTTATTTGTTCGGGCGATAAATTCCTCATCAAAGCCATAAAAATGCCGTGACGGGCTTGAAAAGCGGCTCAAATTATAAATTTTAGCATTTTGTTATATATAGAGAATTTTGAATCTTTCGATTTAACCCATCATATTTTGCCTTAGAACGACTTTTACCATCAAAGGCGATAAATTCCACATCGAGATCATGAAAACGGCTTAGAATGGCTTAAAATGACTTTTTTGAATTTTGGCCCAAATTAACAAAAGTCAGATTTGAATTTAATCGGGGGAAATTTTTTGGAAACATTTAAAAGTCGAATTTCATACAGGGGAATGAAAAAGTATTGGAGTGCTGGCAAAATTAATATGGTGCCAGAAAATTAGTGAATACTAAAACCGTTATAATCAGGTTTCGATAAATGCTGGAGAATGTTGTATTGGTGTTTGCTGGAATGTGTAGAATAAGTTTGGCTGCCAGTTATTCAAAATTGTGGAAAAATAGAAAGCTGAGAGCCTATTTTTTGAGAGTGAACTTAAATCAGAAAATATTTGTCGCAAAAAGGTTTGGTGTGGCTGGTGGTATGTTTGCTTAAAAGTTGAGATTTGAAAATCGAAAAAAGTTTATGTATGGTATTCAGAACAGGAGGCACACCCTCCCCGATTTTTTTTGCTTAAAACCTTAGTAAATAAAGGGATTTCCAGAGATTTCTATATACCTATAATAATATGCCCTACTTTCACTTTGTGCAAAAGTGAAAGTCGATACATATATACATATTCTTTTACATTTTGTTTGTCTATGGATTTTAAGATATTTCCATTTGTCGGAGTATCTTAGAAAGCCTATAAATACAGGGCTTTTCCATCAAAATAGGCAATTTTTTGTCAATTTCTTTTGTCTATTTCTTTGTGCTTTGTCTCCAAACTTTCATTAAAATTTTCTTTACTCAACTCAAATCCCGTTTACAATACTTCCAATATTTCACAAATCTTTACAAAAGCACTTTTCTTGAAAATAATCTGCATTAATATGTTCGCACGTATTTGCGAGTACCTTTTCCAAAAAATCTATGAGATAGGCTTTCCATGTTTTCCGATTTCTTTACACGTTAGTAACCTTTGGAATTATTTCTTATCTTGGTAATGTAATCAAACGAGAGCCGCAAAGCTCAAGCGAGAGAACACTTGTTCTTTGACATGGTGATATTAGTACCCATTTGAGGGAGCACTGAAAAGGTAGTGAGTAGTCCTGTATTATGCAAGGGTGTTTAAACGAAATAGGTGTTAGGTAAATAGTGGGGAAAAGTGTAGCCAGGTGCGAACCATCGGAAAAGCTCAGTGGGGGCGTATTGTACCCAGACGTCTATGACGTTTGTTGTATGCTGACCCCGTACTATG
>CADAPX010000107.1 GCA_902789925.1 Oscillospiraceae bacterium
TTGCAAAGCTTGGTCTTCGTAAATAGTCGCTTTGGATTTGAAGCAATGGTTTTTAAAAAAGCTCTTGCTTCAAATTTTTTAATTTAACAGTGAAATTTATACTATCTGATCTTTATCTGGCTTTTTTGAATTTTTTATAATTATGCATACACATGCAAGTGCCAGCAAAACGGAGCATGTCCACAAAGTGTGTTTTCCAATCAGGCTTGTCATAACCCCTCCTGCCAAAACGCCTGTGAAAAAAGATGAAACAATCAAAACATATCGAAGCCCGATTATGGCGGCGTTTTTGTCTTTGTTTATGACGGCATTGGTCATGTTGGCTGATGCGCTTTTAAGGTCCCCTGTGCACATAGTGGTCGAATATGGCAAGCCTCTGAGGCGTTTAAAGCCGCTGATTTGGAGCGAACAGACAAACGATATTGATATGGTCACGACATTGTTTAGGCAGTTTTTGGGAATAAATCCAATCAGGAACAAAACCGCAATTTCAACCATCAATATCCCCAGGGCCCAGTTGAAATTTTTTCTTGTTGGCGCGAAATTTTTTATGAGCTCAGCCAAAGCAACCCCTGCTATAAATGCAACTATTGGCAGGGTGTATTTGAGTGAATTTTCAAAATTTGAATTTAAAATTGAAAGCGCCATTAGGGCGATATTTCCTGTTTGCGCATTAGCAAAAACGCCGTCTCTAAACAAAAATGAATGAGCCTCTAAAATGCCGCCAACAGCGCTGAGTATAACTCCAACTCTGAGCGATTCGTGAGCAATCTGCCTGTTTTCATCCATAGTCCCACACCCAAACACATTAACTTAAAACATCCATGCTTCCATAATTATAACATATTTATTATTTTTTTCAAGGCATTTTTAAACAGCATGAATTTTTTCAATGTGGGTTTGCAATTTTTGGCAGGGTTATATTTGTCCCCTTCCCCCTTCTTGCTTAAAAATATCCAACTCTTTGATTAAAAACTCAATATATTATAATATCCCTGGTCGCGCTTAAAAAAACAATGCAAAAACCAATCCAAGCGCCGCCAGCTCACAACGGACTTGGATATTAAATCTTCCTCAATCTCAAGTCCCTTTGAAAGCGTCCGTGACAAGTGGTAGGTTGGCGCCCTCAAGCCCGCTTGCTTTGGGCAAAACCGCTAAGCTAAAAAAATTTCCAAAAAAAGCTTGACAAAACGATGCAAATGTGCTACAATGAGAACCAGGAGTTAGGAGCCACTAGCTCTACAATCAGTAATATTTCCGGCGTTTATTGTTATATCGTGTGTCGCGCCCCCCTTTGACATTTTATGTGTTTCGAAGGAGGCGCGTTTTTGTTTCTTTTTCCCAGTTTTTGGGGGAAATATGCGTAGCCTGTGTGTCGTTGCTTAGAAAAACCCCGCTCAAGCGCAAATTCCTTTGAAAGCGTCCGTGAGAAGTGGTAGGTTGGCATCATTGAGAGGTTGTCCCCTCCCCCTTCTTGCTTAAAAATATCCAACTCTTTGATTAAAAACTCAATATATTATAATATCCTCAATGACGTTCCAAAAATTAATGCAAAAGCCAATTCAATCGCCGCCGGCTCACAACTGGCTTGGGTATTAAACCTTGCTCAAGCGCAAATTCCTTTGAAAGCGTCCGTGAGAAGGGGTAGGTTGGGCAGGCTTGAGAGGGCCGCTCACAACGGGCTTTAGTATTACACCTTCCTCAAACAAAAGTCCTTGTGAAAGCGTCCGTGAGAAGGGGTAGGTTGGGCAGGCTTGAGAGGGCCGCTTGCTTTGGGCAAAACCGCTAAGCTAAAAAAATTTCCAAAAAAGCTTGCATTTTGTCAAAAAGTGTGATATGCTTAAGCGGATGGAATTTGGAAAAAATTTTGCGAAAGGGGTTGACAAACTGATGAAAATGTGCTATATAATGGGAGAGGAGCCAGGAGCCAGGAGCCAGGAGCCAGGAAACCTTACCTGCGCAAAATCTCGTGCATAGTGTCCAAAAAAGTGGCGAAAAAAATAGGTTTGAGATTGATTATATTCTAACTTTATTAAATTTTTAGGAGGAAATTTATATGTATAACAAATTTAAAGTGAAAAAGAAACTAGTATCAATCGCCCTTGCTCTTGTTATGGCAGCCCAGCCTCTTTGTGCTTTTCCAATGAATGTTTTTGCTGGAACGGGGAAGACGGGCGTTATTAAAGCGCCTGAAGCTAAAAAAGTAACAGAAATCTTTATTTTAGGCTACCCTGCTAAT
>CADAPX010000108.1 GCA_902789925.1 Oscillospiraceae bacterium
TATGTTGGGGGGATTAGAGATTTTGGCATGAACTCCGAGCGCGCCAAAGATTTTGGAATGAAAAGTGTGGATAAATATATAAATTCCGGAGTCTTGCTTATGAATCTAAAGAAATTGAGAGATGACAGACTTGAAGATAAATTTAAATGGTTTGTTGAAAACAATAAGGAGAAATTACTGTATACGGATCAGGATACATTAAACGTTTGTTGTTTTGACAAAATAAAGATATTGCCTCTAAAATACAATTTTATGGAAATTTTTATCGCTGAAACAAATTGTTTGCATTTTTATAGGCAACCTCAAAGTAATGAAGCTTTTAATAATCTTGTGGTGATACATTATGCTTCAAACCAAAAACCTTGGAAAAATTTTGATGCGCTCTTTGCTGAAAAATGGTGGAAATATGCGATAAAGAGTGGATTTTATGATAAAGTTCCAGCACATTTGGAGATAAAGAAAAAGATTTTAGAAATGAGAAACAATCCCAAATCAAGTGTTAACAAAACCCTTGACGATGGCATCTACACCATATCAAGCAAGTTAGCCCCAAATATGTGCTTAGACATAAACCACAGTAGCAAAGAGGACAAGGCAAATTTGCAACTGTGGCAAAAAAATGGAACAAATGCTCAAAAATTTAAAATTCAGTATCATGCCGAAGGCTATTACACAATAAAGGCGATGTGTTCTGGAAAATTTATTGATGTTTCAGACTCCGGCAAGAACAGGGGAACTAATATACAGCAGTATAATAATAGTGGAACCGATGCGCAAAAATGGTTTATTGTTCCAGATGGAGAGGGGTATTGTTTCTTCTTGCCTAAGTGTAATAATCTTTGTATGGATGTTAGATATTCACAAACACAAAACGGAACAAATGTTTGGTGCTGGCTTTTAAATGCAAGTGATGCTCAAAGATTCAAGCTTGAAAAGTGTGGAGGATAAACCAAGTTCAAGCAAACCAAATAAGGCTCGAAAACTTGCGGGTAAACCCAGGCCAAACAAGCCAGGTGTGGCTAAAAAATCATCATAATTTCGACAACATATATGACAGAAAGACAGAAAGTAAAATTAAAAATGCATATTTGAAGTAGGAGTGGCGCGTAAAAAAAACGCCATTTCTGCTTTTTATTGCAATTTTTGATTAATATAAAATATTTCGCATTTCGTCAAATTAAACAAAAAATCACTCGAAAATTTGGTGAATTTGATAATTGTGTTTTTTCATTTTTGAATTTATAATGAATAATATAAGAAAAATGAATGTTGATGTGAGAACGATATATTTTCAATTTATTATACTTAAGGAGGGTTTTTATGAAAAAGCTAATTTTAAATAACTTTAAAAAGTTGATGTCGATGATGCTAACTTTGATTTTGCTTTTGTCAGCGATTTCGTTTGAAGTTTTTGCAGAAAATCCAAAAGTGTCAATAATAATTCCGGTTTTCAATACACCCGAAAATTTGCTTAGGGATTGTTTAGAAAGCGCTAAAAATCAAACTTTAAAGGACATTGAAATCATCTGCGTTGATGATGGATCGACTGATGGAAGCGGGAAAATCCTAAATGAATATGCAAAATCTGACCCTAGGTTTAAAGTTTTTCATCAAAAAAACGAAGGCGCTTCAGTGGCAAGAAATAATGGTATGAAGATGGCAAAAGGAGAGTATATACAATTTTTGGATAGTGATGACAGAATAGATCTAACTATGTCAGAAAAATGCTATAACGCAGCTAAAGACTATGATGCGGATATTGTAAAGTGTAACTGTGCTGACCAAAATGGCGGTATGGGATATGTGAATCTTAAAAATTTTTGTGGCACTATGCCGAGGTTTAAATTTTTAGGGGGAAGAAATTATATTTTTGTTTGGAATGGAATACATAAGAAAAGTTATTTAGATCGTTATAATATAAGATTTCCTGATAGGACAGCATATGGCGAGGATTATATGTTTAATTTTATGCTAGTTATGCAAGACTATAGGTTGGTTTGGATTGATCAGGTGCTTTACAAGAAAAATTGGACTGAAAATAGCATTTCCCTTACTATTAAGAGACAAAATAAAGAAAAAAATTGGCACATACACGGTTGTAGATATCTATATAATTATATAAAAAATGAGTATCCTGGTTGTTTTGAATATACAGATTTCTTTTTTGAAATTTTGCTTAATTGTGATGATGTGAGCTTAGCCGATATAAACTCAATAGATTCCGAATTACTTTCAGATGACGTGGTAAATAGATTGCCCACTGCAGAAAGAGT